>JALTNS010000420.1:0-3509 GCA_027000565.1 Rhizobiaceae bacterium
CATTCATTAACCTGCTTCCATTTGAAGACGTCCGACTCTGGACTGTGTCATGTTTATACGGAAACAATCAGGCTGCGAAGAGCGGCCCGATGCGAATGCATCGCTCCCACGAAGTCTGGTGCGCAGCACCAAATTGCCGTGAGCGAAGGAAAATTGTGCGTTTCCGTCAAAGACGGAAACGCTCTCTAACATTCCTGTTTTACGGGCGAGCTATGCTGCTGCAACGGTTTCTGTAGAATCAGGGGCATTGTCCTGTTCTTCAGCTTTTGGTCCGCGTTTGGGGCCGAGCGCCAGATTGGCCTCAATCAGATTAACTGCTTCGGTATCTGAAAGTTTGTTAACAACGGCGAGTTCGCGGGCCATGCGTTCGAGCGCTGCTTCATAAAGTTGACGTTCGGAATAAGATTGCTCAGGCTGGTTTTCTGAACGAAACAGGTCACGAACAACCTCGGCCACCTGAATAAGGCTGCCGGAATTGATTTTGGCATCAT
This sequence comes from Rhizobiaceae bacterium, assembly GCA_027000565.1. GTDB lineage: Bacteria > Pseudomonadota > Alphaproteobacteria > Rhizobiales > Rhizobiaceae > SZUA-100. The sequence continues at coordinate 492 of JALTNS010000420.1, forward strand.
ATTCCTGTGCGCGCCTGCTCCACATTGTGCGTTTGACACGGGCCCGGCCCTGGACGGTTTTCAAAGATTTCTCGACAAGTTTTGCACTCGACAATTTGCGCATGCCAACGGACTCAATTTTTGGTATCGGCACTCGCAGTTTCATTTTGTCTTTTTCGAAATTGATCACAAACAGCTCCAGAGAAAAACCGGCCACTTCCTGTTCCTCTATGTCAATGATCTGTCCGACACCGTGAGCAGGATAGACCACGTATTCGCCGGTTTTATAACCTTGACGCTGTGTAGTTTTTTTAGCTGTTGCCATCGTTCGATGTACTCCTTGTATCTGCCGGGTCCGGCATGATTATTTCTTATTAACGGGGCATGCCCCAAATTACTCAGCACCAGAATGCATTCTGCAAGATCAGAATGTTGGCTCGCTCCTGTGCAATTGATAATGTGAACTGGATCGTGTTTCTGCCTAATGTGAATGCCAAAAACATCCCCGTGCAAAACGCCTCAGCGCATTGCTAGTCATCTTCCTGTTTCAGGTCTGCTACCGGGAGGTCGGCCCCTTGTCTAAAATTGTTGGGATCTTGTTGCTTTCTTAGTGATTATTCGGGACCCAATTAACCGACAATGTCACCAGTATAACCTAAAAAAGCGAAAAAATCAACGGCTTGACGCTGATCGACAATGTTTCAATCGATAATTTGGTTAAAATGGAGGGTGCAGGCCGGATCTACCGGATAGTAGGTTTTAGTTGCCCTCACCTGGTTCCTTCGAGAAATATTTCTCAAACTTGTTGGGTTCGCCATCATATTTTTCACCATCCGCGGGTGGTTCACCTTTGGAGATAATGTTTGGCCATTTTTCTGCATATTCGGTATTGATCTCAAGCCATTTTTCGAGGCCTGGCTCAGTGTCCGGTTTGATTGCTTCGGCCGGACATTCAGGTTCACAGACACCGCAATCAATACATTCTTCCGGGTGAATGACGAGCATATTCTCACCCTCGTAAAAACAATCGACCGGGCAGACTTCTATGCAGTCCATATATTTGCATTTGATGCAATTATCGATGACAAGATACGTCACGAATTGTCTCCAATTTGATCGGAAAATTCGAAGTTGATCTAAACCTTTAATGCCTTAATAACAAGGGCCTGTGGTCTGCAAATTGTCGCGAGCAGAATAATAATGCTACAGGGTTTGTAATTTCTCGGTGCACTAGAATTCCTCACCGGCCTTACCACGAAACTCCGACAGTTTTCGTCTTTCCCGTTTGGTCGGACGACCGGCCCCATCATCCCGCAATGCCTGGCGGGCAGGGCGATCAACAGGATTGGATTTTAATACAGGTGGGCTAAGGTTTTCATATAATAATTGCGCCTCGCTTGATGGACCGCGCCGCGTGCCTATAGCGGCTAACCGGTAGACAAGAATGCGTCGTTCGAGGGTAATTGTTAGAGTATCACTGACAACAATATTAACACTTGGTGAGGAGGTTTTTACCCCGTTTATGCGGACCTTGCCGGCAAGAACCAGCTTCTTTGCCAAGGTTCGGGTTTTCACAACCCGCGCAAACCAAAGCCATTTATCAATCCTGATCCTCGAAGGTTCGGATGGCCTGCCGGTCATTTATTAGATTCAAGGCTGGCCTTTAGTGCGGCCAGTTTGGCAAAGGGTGAATCGGGGTCAAGCGGGCGCTGCTGCGGTTTTGAATGTCTTTTGTTTTTGTTGTCACGGTGCCCTGATTTGCTTCGTTTGTGACGTGATTTATCATCGCCAGCACCCGTGCGGGCCTGATTGGTGTTGGGTTTTCGACCAGCTCGATTATTTGAATTACTACGGAACTGCCTGACAGGCCGCCAGATGGCAACAGTTTTTTCTTCCTCAGGCGTTTCCTGTTCCGGTTCAGCAGGCAGGTTTGCTCCAGCGGCCGCTGGTTGATCGCTGTCGGCGGGTTTTGCGGTATCTTGTGAATTTATCGGATTTGACAGGGTGGTCGGCACAGCATCTTTGGATGTGTTTTCCATAGCATCAGGAATTGTCTCAGGATCGATTTCCGCCAACCGTTTGTCGACAACTAACTGTGGTTTTATATCGGCGCGATATCCCAGCGTGGAGAGAATTTCAACCATGTCTTCATGGGTGGCGCCGAGGATCGACAACATTGCCGGCGTGGCCAGAAAGCCGTTTCCTTCATAACCACCATCCGGGCGCTTGGTTTCACTGCCTTCGCGCCACATGATGGCCGGGCGAATGAGGTCGGCAAGACGCTCGAGAATATCCACACGAACTGCTTTGTTGCCGAGAATTCTAAACCCGGAAAGTCGGTAGAGTTCGGGTAAGAACTCCGGATCGACCGCAACCGAGGTACGTCCGGCAGCAGAAATACCTGGAATTTCATTCAATCCTTTGGCTTCCATTTTATCGTGTTTTATGGCCCACAAGATTGTGGCAAGTGTTGCTGGCGCAGGTTTCAGCAAGGCAGGGATGAAAATATGGTAAGCACCAAAACGAACACCGTGGCGACGCAACATGCCACGTGCATCCTGGTCCAGCGCGCGAATGTCGTCAGCAATTTCGCGGCGATCAATTACGCCGAGGTTTTCTACCAGCCTGAACGCAACACCGCGAACCAGTCCGCTTATATCTGCGGCTGCTGATATTTCCACCAATGGCTTCAACAGGGTTTCAATATGGAAACTGATCCAGCGTTCCAGTCTTGCCGCAACTTTGTCGCGCGCTGGCCCGGTCAATTGTTCATCGGCAAGTAATATTAGTCGTGGTTTCAAAAGTTCATCGCCTGCCGCCAATTTGGCAACAGGTTCGCCAAGCCAGCGAATTATACCGTTTGAATCGAGTGCAAAATCTGCATTAGCGCTGGCCGTCAGTTTTTCAGCCCGGCTTTCGATTTCGCTGGCCAGTGCTTTTTGGGCCGCATTGCGGGCAGCCTTGGCATCCTGACTTTCACCGCTGCTGTCAGCGGTGAAGCGGAACCCGCGCAATTTCGAGTCGCGCAGGTAATAGATG
>JALTNS010000420.1:3519-10662 GCA_027000565.1 Rhizobiaceae bacterium
ATTGGCCGACATGGTGACCTTCGACCTTGACTTCACCGGTTTTGCTGATTTCGACTTCCAACATTGCGTTTTCTCTGAGACGTTTCATTAAAACGCTTGTCCTGCGGTCCACGAAGCGTTTCGTCAACCTTTCATGTAGCGCATCAGACAATCTGTCCTCAATATCTCGGGTTTTTTCTTGCCAATGGACAGGATCGGGCAGCCACCCCGCCCGATTTGAAATAAATGTCCAGGTCCGGATATGGGCAATACGGTTGGAAAGGGTGTCTATTTCTCCTCTCGTATCATCGGTTTGGGAAACCTGTTCGGCAAACCAGGTCTCGTCGATTGTACCGGTATCGGAGATATCGAAAAAGATGTTGGCGGCCATATCGGCGTGGTTGGCCGGAGCAATACGGCGATAATCCGGTATTTGGCTTACTTCCCACAACAGGCGAACATCGTCCTCACCTTTTAGACGGTCGGTAATGGCATTTCTGCTTGCCAGAATTTCCAGCGTACGTTGATCGATAGCAGGTGGAGATTTAACCAGCAGTTTTTCGTGGCTGGGGAGATCCAGGCTAAGTTTCAGATTCTGCAAACTGGAAGTATCCAGTGCCCGGTTGCGCCATTGCAGAACTTTTTCTGGAGCGAAACTGTGGCTTTCAAGGGCTTCGACAAGCGTATCCTCAAGCGGATCAACCTGTCCGGTGACACCAAAAGTGCCATTGTTGGCATGGCGACCGGCGCGGCCGGCAATTTGCGAATATTCAGCCGGTGTCAGTCGTCGATACTGGTGCCCGTCGAATTTTTTGTCCTGGGCAAAAGCCACATGATCGACATCGAGATTGAGCCCCATGCCAATGGCATCGGTGGCGACCAGGAAATCCACATCACCGGACTGGTATAGTTCGACCTGGGCATTTCTGGTGCGCGGAGAAAGAGAGCCCAGAACAACTGCCGCACCGCCGCGCTGGCGGCGGATAAGTTCAGCAATGGCATAAACCTCGTCAGCGGAAAATGCGACAATGGCTGAACGGCGGGGCAGGCGGGTGATTTTTTTTTGTCCGGCCCATGAAAGTTGAGACATGCGCGGCCTGGTAATTACATTGATACCTGGCAAAAGTCCTTCCAGTACCGGGCGAACGGTTGCGGCCCCCAGCAACATGGTCTCTTCACGACCGCGAAGGTTTAGGATACGGTCCGTGAAAATATGGCCACGCTCAAGATCAGTCGCCAGTTGGACTTCGTCGATTGCAACAAATGCAACGTCGATCTCATGCGGCATTGCTTCAACTGTGCAAACCCTGAAGCGGGCATTGGGCGGGATAATCTTTTCCTCACCGGTGATCAGCGCCACTTCATGAACGCCGAGGCGTGAAACAATACGCTGGTAAACCTCACGGGCCAACAGGCGCAATGGCAAACCAATAATGCCGCTCGAATGGCCAATCATCCGTTCAATTGCCAGATGGGTTTTGCCGGTATTTGTTGGGCCAAGAACTGCAGTTACCCCACGCCCGGACAAAGGAGGTAATCTGGAAGAGTTGTTTAGCATCATTGAACGCGTCAGCATCCGTTCCCTGGTGGCCGCACTATTTGCCGCTCTGTAGCATGGTAACTGTTTGCTGCCAATTGTTGAACAGCACAGAATGAGGGGCGAATTCTGCGATAATGTTAACTTGCGGAACACCTGTGGAACAAAGCCAGATCGAATCAGTGACTCTGGCTGGGTTGTCGTTATGTTCTTCACAACATGTTGTAATTATTTCTGCAGTGAGCACAAAAATTGCGTTTCAAACACCGTAATTTTGTCGCGGAAAATGCGGGTTGTTAACCAATCACTCTATTTTGGGTTTGCCTTGAAGGGTGGCAAGTATTCGAAATTGTTAACAAAATTTCGACAATTACCCGCGACAAAACAGGGCGGGGTTATCAATCAGCATCAAAAGCAGAACATAGCGGGCACGAATCACTTCTCTTGTGCCGTTTAATGTTTGTTCCAACCATATGTTGGGGCAACCAGCCTGCCAAAGCTGTATTACAAATTTGCGGGGTTGCCCAAAATGCCGGGTTTGAAATATTGCTTACCGGTCGTTAATGAATGTGTTTCAATTTGACAGTGTTTTGAAATAGGATGGTTTGCCAACCACTTTTCCATATCTGGTTTTGACCGAAAACTGTATTAAGCCATAAACCGGCAAGTGACCAATGCGGGCAAATGCGATTTCGATACTTTTGTTGGCAACCAGACGTTTGATGTGTTTTTTGAAAGGGCGGTGACCGGCAACTGGAATGTAGCGGGCCGCGCAGACATAGGACATGCCCTTAAATCCCTTGGTTACGACCTTTCGGGTGCCTTTGTAGCGCATTTTCAGATTAAATCGGTTTTTACCGTCATAAATTGGCAAAGTTCGATTGCAGATGGCTCGACCGTCGCCGACCTGATTGTTTTTTACAGGCACCAGAATGGTGCTGACCGGATCAAGCACAGATTTCAGATGAGCAGGCAGCAGTTCGACAGTTCCCGGCTTATAACGAACCGCAGGAACCGAAACACTGCTTTCCACACCGGCCTGATTGAACTTCATGTTAAGGCTTCCGGCCTTCTTCTTGGATTTATATTGCAGCGTGTGAACCAGAGGGGTGATTTTGCCTTCCTGATACAAGCCACTGCTGCGTGATTGGCCCTTGGCTTTGGAAAACAACCGGCTGGCGCCATAGGTTTTGGCTGAACCACCCAGGGAGTAATTCCCGTCTTTTACATTCAGTTCGACGGCCATTTTACCGACTGGAATACCGGACATTGTCATGACCAGCTTCATTTCGTGGCGAACGGAATTTGCAATACTGATCTGGCTGCTGCCGGTAAGAACAGCAAAAGCCATGGTGAATTGAACGATTGAACGATTAAAAGGCTTCAAGGGTATCTCCGTGAGGAATTGGTCGAATTTGGATTTAACACTAACAAGCCAGAATGAAGGCAAATTTTTGATCAGGTAATTGTTTATATTTCGGATCACTGCCAACTTTCGGTGTTGCTAAGACGGATTGTCGAATTATGCTGATATAGATGCAATTCTGAACAGGCCATGAACACCCCGTTTAGATTGCCATCAGCAACAAGTAATACTTGACTGCTGTATCAGGCATGCCTATAGACGGGCAACTTTTTCCACTTGCTTGAAAATGTGAATTTGCTCGTCTGAAAATCAGGGCAGGTAATTTCGCCATACTATCGGCTTTTCACGGGTGGAGTTATATTGACGAGATACAATCTAAAGGTTTTGACCATGTCACGGCGTTGTGAGTTAACCGGAAAAGCGGTTCAGTCTGGAAATAATGTGAGCCACGCGAATAACAAGACGCGTCGCCGTTTTCTGCCTAATCTTTGTAATGTTACATTGATGAGCGAAGCGCTCAATCAGCGCATCCGGTTTCGGGTCAGTGCAAACGCATTGCGCACTGTAGAGCATCGCGGTGGTCTTGATGCATTTTTGGCCAAAGCAAAAGAACGTGACCTTTCGCCGAAAGCGCAAATTTTGCGCCGTCAGGTCGCCAAAAAACTTGCTGAAGCTTCAGCTTAGTTTTCATCTGAATTAAAAATTGAATACCCAACAGGGTGTTCTCCACTGGTTCCATAACCCAGGATTAAAAAAATGACCGACACCCATCCATCATTGGCGCGCAAATTGCTGCTGTTTGTACTTGCCATGTGCAGCGTTGTTGCGCTTTCCAATTATCTGGTGCAGTTTCCGTTCAGGCATTTTGGCATGGGCGAAATTCTCACCTGGGGCGCATTTACCTATCCGGTAGCATTTTTAATCACCGATCTTGCCAACCGGCGATTTGGTGTCACGGCTGCGCGCAGGATTGTGTTTTTTGGTTTTGTATTGGCCGTGCTTTTATCGGTCTGGCTGGCAACGCCACGCATTGCCATTGCCTCCGGCTCGGCATTTCTGGTGGCGCAATTGCTCGATATTGCTATCTTCAACCGGTTGCGGGATCGCCGCTGGTGGCTGGCACCGCTGGCTTCGTCGCTGATTGGCTCAGCCGCAGATACGCTGCTGTTTTTCTCGCTGGCTTTTGCTGCCCGATTTGCAACACTTGATTCAATGCTGGGGCGTGAAGACGGGTCGCTGGCTTTTGGTGTGCCGTTTTTTGGTTTCGGGCTTGAAGTGCCATTGTGGATATCACTGGCGGTTGGTGATTATCTGGTGAAAATCCTGATTGCTTTGGCGATGCTTTTGCCTTACCGGGTGTTGCTGCGGTATATTCGGGCGAACAAAGAGCCGGTAATTGCTGCAGGGTAAAAAACCTCTTCACTCTTCCTCAACAAGGCGAAATTCGAGATAAAGATTTCGTTGCAGCAGTGAATGGTTGTCGTCTGAAATCAATGACAGATAGATATTCCCCTTTTCGTCTGTGGTGATCGACAGGCCCTCCATATTATCAATCTGATAGGATGAGTTGGCCTTGATCAGCTTTTTGCCTTTCAACACCGCGCCGGGCTTTATCTTTTCAGCCTTGATTTTGCGAATGCGCATGCCAATACCGTCAGCAAGATTAAACCGGCGCTCAAGCAGCAGCAAATCTCCGTCCGGCAAAAAATCGCCATCGGTAATGTCAAATTTTCCTTTGCGGCGAACGGTAAACAGGCCCTTCATCGGCCCGTCAATTATGGCGGCTATGATTTCGTTTTTTCGGGCGAAGGTGCGTTCGCTGACAATGATGGGTGAGCCTTTCAGCGGGCTGTTTTGGGGTGCAACCACAATTGTTTCAAGCGACTTGTTGGCACGAAGTTTTCGCACATCAATATTAAGTTTCACCCGCTCTGGTACAGATGCAAAATTTTCAAGGTCAATCTTGTAACGCAGAACCCGGCTATTACGCTCCAGCGAAATCAGAGCATTATCACCATCAATGACGATGCTTTCCGCATCGGCCAGCCACTTATCACCAAACGGCTCACCGCTTCGATCAAGCAGCGGGGCCATGCGGGCGTTTTCAAGACCAATTGGGGCTCCGTTGGCGTTGCGCTTAACATTGGCTGCAAACCAGAATCCGGTGTCTGTGACGGCCAGAATACGCCGCCGGTCCTTCATTAACACCATTCCCGAAAGGGCGCCCACATGTTGGTTTGAGGAGGTGAATTCCAGTCCGCCGACAAACTCCAACTGGCCAAACCGCTTTTCAGTGCTACCGGGTTTGAAATTTGAAATGGATTTTGAAAATATCTCTACTTCAAACGGCTGGGCGGTTGAACTTATTGAGCCAAACACCAATGCGCCAAAGGCGAAAGCAAGTTGACAGAAAATTCTGCTCCAGACCAATCTCATGATCCAACCATGCCTGATGCGCGACCACGCTTGGCGTGTTGGCGGCGGGGTTTGGGCGCTTCATCAAACAGACTTGCCAGTTGATCGGTCATTGCACCGGCCAATTCTTCTGCATCAACAATGGTGACTGCGCGGGCGTAATAGCGGGTCACGTCATGGCCAATGCCAATGGCCAGCAACTCGACGTTGGAACGGGTTTCAATTTCTTCGATTACGTGGCGCAAATGGCGTTCAAGATAGTTGCCCGGATTCACGGAAAGGGTTGAGTCGTCCACCGGTGCACCATCTGATATCATCATCAAAATGCGCCGCTGTTCAGGCCGCGCCAAAAGTCGTTCGTGAGCCCATTGCAGGGCTTCACCATCAATATTTTCTTTCAACAGCCCTTCGCGCATCATTAATCCAAGATTGCGACGCGAACGCCGCCAGGGGGCATCGGCAGCCTTGTAAATGATATGACGTAAATCGTTTAATCGGCCCGGATTGGCGGGCTTGCCTTCCTTGGCCCAGGCTTCGCGCGCCTGCCCGCCCTTCCACGCCCGGGTGGTAAAACCCAGTATTTCGACCTTGACGCCACAGCGTTCCAGAGTACGGGCAAGGATGTCGGCGCATGTTGCGGCAACGGTAATCGGACGACCACGCATCGAGCCTGAATTATCCAGCAACAGGGTAACCACCGTATCGCGAAATTCAGTTTCGCGTTCCAGCTTGAACGACAATGGTGCAGTTGGATCCATAATTATACGGGTCAATCGTGCGGGGTCGAGATAGCCTTCTTCAAGATCAAAATCCCAGCCACGGTCCTGTTGTGCCATCAACCGGCGCTGCAAACGGTTGGCCAACCGGCCAACGGCGCTTTGCAGGGAAGCCAGTTGTTTATCGAGAAAAGCCCGCAGACGGTCAAGTTCTGCCTCGTCGCAAAGTTCTTCTGCTTTGATGATTTCATCATATTTGGACGAATAAATTCGATAATCACTTTTAGGTGGCAGATTGGATAGTGGCAGGTCCTGTCTCTGCCCTTCTGCCGGTGTGTCTGCATCGGCCTGTTCGTCCAGAAATTCATCACTGCCCGGTTCTGACGCCTCGATGTCACCGACCTGCTGGTCCTCACCTTCAGATTCCTGATCTTCACCGGGCACATCTTCTTCGCCGGAGGTTTCTTCAGAGGTTTCGTCCTGATTGTCCTGATTATCAGGTTGTTCCTCGTTGTCTTCGCTCTCTTCGTCCTCGGCGTCCGGATCCTGCCCCAGTTCGTCAGCCATATCGAGTGAAGCGATCATCTGGCGGATAGAGCGGGCAAACTCTTTCTGGTCAGATTTATTGCTGTCAAGACTGGCAAGGTCACCGGCCGCCTTGTCTTCAATCCATTCGCGCCATTGATCGACCAGCGGTTCAGCGCTTTTTGGCGGTGCCCGACCGGTAATTTTTTCCCGAACAATAAGTGCTACGGCTTCTTCCAACGGAGCGTCTTCGCGGGTTGTGACTTCGTGTAAATTGCCACGAAGATACTTGTCTTCAAGCATCTGCGCGATGTTGTCGCCAGTACCCTGCATTGCCAGTGACCCTAGCGATTCAACCCGGGCCTGCTCAACGGCGTCAAAGATCGCCCGCGCATTTTGCCCTTCGGGCAATAGGCCGGCATGTATTTTTTGATCGTGCATGGCCTGGCGAAGTGCCATCGAATCACTCAGACCACGGGTAATCGCAACCGTGCTTTTTGAGGTGTTTTTGCCTGGATCAGGAAGTCGTGCCTGTCCCCTCGACATGCCGGGCTTGTCGCCGGAAAACGTCACTTCAAGATCAGCATCCTGGGCAATGGCGCGCA
>JALTNS010000421.1 GCA_027000565.1 Rhizobiaceae bacterium
TTTTTACGCCGCGGTAAATAATGGTTCGACGGTTGCGTGCCCCACTCGGGCATTAACTGATAACCGCCTTCTTCGCGAATCATTTCCGAGACGTCCGATTCCGAATCATGCACATCACCAAACAAACGCGCATTGGTTGGGCAGGCTAAAACACAGGCCGGTTTGCGCTCGGCTTCGGGCAGGGTTTCGTCGTAAATTCGATCGACACACAAGGTGCATTTTTTCATTACCTTCTGGTGCTCATCAATTTCACGCGCACCGTAAGGGCAGGCCCATGAGCAATATTTACAGCCGATGCATTTATCGTAATCGACTAAAACAATACCATCTTTCTCGCGCTTGTAACTCGCACCCGTTGGGCAAACCGGCACACAGGGTGGCTCTTCACAATGCAGGCATGATTTTGGAAAGTGTACGGTTTCGGTGTTTGGAAACTCGCCCACTTCGTAAGTTTGCACACGGTTAAAGAAGGTGCCGGTGGGGTCTTTTTGATACGGATTGTCATCCGACATAAAACCCGCCGGCCCCGAGGTGTTCCATTCTTTACACGAGGTAACGCAGGCGCTACAGCCCACGCACACATTCAGGTCAATGATTAAGGCTAACTGAGTCATTATTTAGCCCCCTTTTTATCAAACTTACCGGCAAAGAAACCCTGCCATTTACGGCGCAGCCCCATGCCCGGTAAAATTTTCATTGATGCAAATTGCGGCAAGGTGTGATCGGCATCGTCTTCGGCTTTGTAAACGCGCACGCGCACGTCATACCACGCCGCCTGCCCAGTTACCGGGTCGGAGTTTGAGATGTGATCGCCGCAGGCATTTGTGGGTAACTCTTCTGCAATTAAGTGGTTAAGCAAAAAGCCCTGTTGCGATTCATTGGCGTCGTCACTTAAATTCCACGCCCCTTTGGCTTTGCCAACGGCGTTCCACGTCCAGATAGTACCCGGCTCCACTGCCTCGGAAAAACGTGCCATGCAACGCACTTTGCCGTGCATCGATTCAACGTAAATCCAGTCGCCATCGCCGAAGCCGTGCTTGTCGCCCAGTGATGGATGCACGTGCATATAGTTGTGCGCGTGAATCTGGCGCAACCAGGCATTCTGCGAATCCCACGAGTGATACATCGCCATTGGGCGTTGGGTGAGCGCATTAATTGGGTACTTTTGTTTATCCGTTAACTGACCTTCCAGCGTTTCTGAATAGAAAGGCAGCGGATTGAAATGCTCTTCCACACGCTTGCGCAAATGATCCGGTGGCTGGCGACCTTTGCGTTTGCCCTGTGCGGCGAGTCTGAACTTTTGCAAAATTTCAGAATAAAGATGAATATTGATCGGCTCATCGTAGCGCGTTAAGCGGTGATCCTGCGCCCAGGTTAAGTAACCCTGATTCCAGTTGCGCATGTACTGATACGAAACCGGCAAATGGTACTGGTACACGCAATTGTTTTTTTCGTACATTTCCCACTGGTTCGGGTTTGGCTCGCCTTTCATAAACTTCTCGCCACCCTTGCCACGCCAGCCCGCAAGAAAGCCGATGCCGGAACCCGGCTCGGTTTCAAAGTTGGTGATAAACTCGGGGTAATTGCGGTATTTGCGCGAGCCGTCTTTATTAACGAACACCGGCAATTTCAAGCGCGAACCCAATTCAATTAATACTTCCTGGAATGGCTTGCAGTCGCCCTTTGGTGGCACAACCGGAATGCGCACCGAATCAACCGGGCCATCAAATTCGGAGATGGGGCGATCGAGCATCGACATAACATCGTGACGCTCTAAGTAGGTGGTATCGGGCAGAACCAGATCGGCAAACGCGACGGTTTCAGATTGAAACGCATCGGCGACAATTAAAAAGGGAATTTTGTATTCGCCATCTTCGTCTTTGTCGTTCAGCATGTTGCGCACTTCATGGGTGTTCATCGACGAGTTCCACGCCATGTTCGCCATAAAAATCATCATCGTGTCGATTTTATACGGGTCGCCGCGCCACGCATTGGTGATGGCATTGTGCATTAAACCGTGAGCCGATAGCGGGAATTCCCACGAGAAACCCTTGTCGAGCCGAACCGGGCCGCCGTCATCATCCAGAAATAAATCTTCCGGTGCAGCGGGAAAACCTAAAGGCATCCCACCCAGCGGGGTGTTGGGCTTAACGCCCTCTGGGCCGGTCGGGGTTTTCGGGCACGGCGGAATGGGGCGCGGAAAGGGCGCTTTATGACGGAAGCCGCCAGGGCGATCGATCGTGCCTAAAATCGACATTAAAATAGATAGGCCACGAATGCTCTGAAAGCCATTGGAGTGAGCCGCTAAACCGCGCATCGCGTGAAATGAAACCGGGTTGCCGGTCACCGATGAATGCTCACGCCCCCAGGTGTCCGTCCACGCAATCGGTAATTCGATTTTCTCATCACGCGCCACTATGCCCATTTCGTGCGCCAGGCGTGTGATGGTTTCAGCCGGAATGCCGGTGATGTTTTCTGCCCACTCGGGGGTGTACTCTTCAACCGACTCTTTTAATAACTGAAATGATGGCTTAACCGGCGTGCCATCGTCCATGGTGAATTCGCCGAGCAAGAAAGGGTCGGCACCTTCGGTGTGAGTGCGCACCGCTTTGTTGGTGTGTCGATCCCACCACATCTGGTTTTGGTGGTCGAAGCAACCTTCTTCCGGATCATTTAAATCCATGCGATAGAACATGCCGTGATTTTCAGATGCCTCATCGCAAATAACCAGTTGGCCGCCGTTTGAGTAATCTTG
>JALTNS010000422.1 GCA_027000565.1 Rhizobiaceae bacterium
AAGACAATCAGCTGAAAAAGATGTCTGCCTGACAACCCGATCTGCAGACCGGTGCAGCCTGAAATGCGAATGCGTAGGAGCAAAAAAACATGACTATGGTTCTTATAGTTGAAGACAATCCCATTAACAGGGATGTTCTGGGCCGACGGCTGGAAAAGCGAAAGTTCATTGTCAGGTATGCCGAGGACGGGCCAACCGGTGTTGCCATGGCTCAGGAGCTTCAACCTGATCTGATCTTAATGGATATTGGTCTTGGCGAAAATTTCGACGGATGGGAAGCAACCCGCAGAATCAAGGCGATTGAAAAGACCCAAAACATTCCGATCATTGCTTTAACTGCCTCGGCATTTGCATCTGACCGCGAAAAAAGCATGCTTGCCGGTTGTAGTGATTTCGATACCAAGCCGGTTGATTTTCAACGACTGTTGTCGAAAATGAATCTTTGGCTGCAAACATCACAGGCGGAAAAAGCTTCAGCATAGCTTTTGTCCGTTGTTCGCCAACAGAACCAACCCGCAGAGACAATTTATTCATGGGTTTGAGTAAGGCCTGCATCAAACCTGCCTGATCTTGATTGGCAGGTACAAAATCATCACAGCAATATTGGAAAACCCAAAAGGGCAGGCCGAAGTTTCATTGTCTGAAGGCCGCACAATTTGTGCCGGCCTTGTTCATAAAGAGAATTAGGCCGCCAGACTTTTCATATTTTCAGCCAGAAAACTTCTAAGCTCGGCAATCTGCAGTGGCTTTTGCAATGCAAGGGCGACATCCAGGCCAAGTGACCGACCGTACTCTGCAGTAGAGTTTAACACTGTTTGGTCCTGGCCACTGACCAATATAACAGTGCCACTGAAATCTGCGTCCTTCAACAACCCGAAAAGTGAATTGGCATCCACCTTGGGCATACAAATGTCAACAGCCAGCAAGTCGGGTTCCAGAGTTTTAGCAAGCGCGATCACACCTCTGGGCTCCGATGTGGCGAATGCTTCATAACCGCAGCGCTCGGCGATCCTGACAATAAGTTCAGCTGATGCGACATCGTCGTCAACGGCCATGAGTTTTGGCATTCTGTTATCTAGTACCATCTCGATCCAATCCGTTCGGGCAACAAATAGGGATTTGTTGATCACCTGAAGAGAGTAGTTCGGGGTAATGACCTGAAGTCATTGGTCCCTGCAATTTAACGAACTCCCGCCTGATTTTCGAAAATTCGTTTCCAACGAAAACATTAGTACCGCCAAGGTTAAGAATGTGTTCTCACTGGTAAATTTGTGAGAAAATGGCCTAAAAAATTCAGGCAGTCGTTAAACTGCCTGAAGTAAGTTACGACAATCAGGCAGCCTGGGCAGATTGATTGCAATTTAGAGGTAATCCCTCTTTGAAGTTCTGGAATTGGCACCCGGAATCTTCCATTGCCATGATCATCTTCTTGATCAAGAGGTCAATTTCCGGCCGACTGTGATCTGCCATAACTTGAACCCTGAAGCGCGCTCCGCCCTGTGGAACGGCTGGATATTCCACCAGATTTGCGATGGCCCCCAATTGGCTGAGTTTCAGTGACGCAAGACGGGCTTGGCCTTCCGCACCCACTTTGACTGGCACAATCGGTGATGGATCACCAAGAACCTCAAGCCCGGACTCGCTCATCTTTCCACGCATATACAAGATGTTATCCATCAGGCTTTGGCGGCGAACGCGCCCTTCTTCCGAACCGATTATATTAAACGCCTTCATTACGATGGCGGATTGCACAGGCGACAACGCATTCGAAAATGTCTGGGTGGCGCTGTAATATTTTAGATATTCCTTGGCGGCTCTTGTGCCGACAGCGACAAATCCGCCATTGGAGGCGAAAGATTTTGAAAAGCTTCCGACAATCAAATCTGCTTGATGCAGCATGCCTTGCAGACCAAGATGCCCGAGGCCATCTTCACCAATGCAGCCGATATCGTGAGCGGCATCAACCAGTAAGGTTGCATTGTATTCGTCACAGGCTGCCCGCAATGCGCCGATATCCGGTGTATCAGAGTGCATTGAGAACAAACTCTCGGTGACAACCAATATGGCATTTTCTGTGTCAGTAGCGCGTATTCTGGCCAGACGCCGGGCAACCGATTTTACATTCAGATGACCATGGAAATATATATTCTGGGTCGCGGCCTTGGCGCCTTCCTGAAGGCAGGAATGGCTTAAAACGTCGAGAAGCACATGATCATTGGGTCGGATAAATCCCTGAACCGCAGCGAAACCAGCCGACCAGCCTGTGGGGTAAAGAACGACTTCCATACCCTCAAGAAACTCGGAAATGGTGCTTTCCAATTGAAGCGACAAACGAGTGTTACCCAACAATGCAGCAGATCCGGCGCTGTGGACACCAAATTCCTTGATTGCTTCATTCGCCACTTCTTTGATCGCGGGGTGTGAAGACAATGACATATAGTCCTGGGAGGCAAAATTGATACCCGACACTTCTTCGCCGTCATCATCTTTTGCGGTGCATGTGGTTGTTGGCGCAGTATCTGTTGATTTCGAGTAAGGCCACAGCCCCGCTTTTCTTCGTGTATCCTGCCAGTCAAAAAACGGAGTAACCCGTTTTATAATATCTGTTCCGCGTGGTTCTCGATAGTCTCGAAGACTGCCCACCAGCGCACTATTGGTCTCTGAACTGTTTTTGTTGTTGTGTTGCATTGTATCGTCCCACCCCTGCTTGTGTAAGCATGCAACACTATCCTAAACAATTGAATTCCCGATTAAGTTGATCGCAACAAATGTGCGGGAGATTTTAGGAAACTGTAAACCAGAAATAGTTGAAAGTCGAAGAGCGGTAAGGAGTAAAATTCTATTCAATCGGGTAAGTAAAAATTAACGATAATATTCAAATTGCTGAAAGCCCCGTGCTTGACCGTAAAATATTAATCCAACTCTTGTAGTTTTTCAAGTTGATTTGCAGGCGAGGTATTTAGAATGCGAAATTTCTTGGGGCAAGAAAGTTCAACTAAATTTAATTCGAATTCCGTAGAACATGCTGAATTTACTAAGGAAATTAGATCCAAAGTCGTAAGCACCCAGGTGGGTTCAATTTACCGACTGGTTCCTGCAATGATGGTTGTCAATCTGGCAATGATGACGGCGGTGGTCTTTGTAATTGATACCAAAAACAATAATTTATCATTGAATCTTTGGTCGCTTCTTTTACTTACTGCGATCGTTATTACCATCAAGTCGTGGTGGCTACGGTCAACTGAAACTCGAAATGATACAAACTCCGACGTTGAAGCGCGCAATATTGTCATTGCAACTACAGCGTTCAGTCTGTTGTGGGCATTGTTGCCCGTCGTATTGTTAAATGATGTAAACTCGGATTTATGGCATTACACTGGCACTGCGATTGTCGCGATGGTGTGTGGAGCGGGTTTTGCCCTGGCAGCGATGCCCAGGGCGGTTGTCGGCTTCATGGTGCCTGTGCTGATCAGTACAACGATCTTTGCAATTCAAGGCTATCAGTCAACCGGTGCAGTTCTTGCGGTTCTCATGTTTATATATATGTGCTTCAGCGTAATCACCAGCATTGCCTACACACGGTCACTCGCCGAGCACACCATGGCTCAGGCAGGAGTTGACGAACAACGCTCGGTGATCGGGCTATTGCTCAAGGATTTTGAAGAAAATACCAGTGATTGGCTTTGGGAAACCGATGAAAATTACCGGATAAAAAATGCTTCAAAACGGTTTGTTAATGTGGTGGATATGACCGCTGATGAATTGAATGGTCTAAATATCACCGAATTTGCCAATCCGCCGTCTGAAGAATTCAACCTCACAGTTTCGGCTTTTGTTGAAAGCATTCGCAATAACCTGACATTTCGGGACAAGACAATTCCCGTGAAACTGAATGGAAAGCAATATTGGTGGTCGATCACCGGCAAACCGACCTATGACAATAATGGGCAGTTTATCGGATTCAAAGGCGTTTGCTCGGATATCACGGTTCAACGGGAATCTGAAGAGCGGGTGAAATTCCTTGCCCACAATGATGCGTTGACCGGGTTGGTTAACCGAGCCTGGTTTACCGAACAGCTCAATCAGTATGTCAGCCGGCTGGAGAGGTATGGCACGCCGTTTTCGGTGCTCTACATTGATCTTGACCGGTTCAAGGCAGTCAACGACAGTAAAGGGCATCCTGTTGGTGATAAATTGCTGGCGGAAGTTGGGCGCCGATTGAAAGTGGAAGTGCGCAATGTTGACATTCTTGCCAGGATTGGCGGCGATGAATTTGCAGTCATTATCGACCCGAGTGATTATGACAATTGCGAAGCGGTTTTATCGCAACGAATTATAGAAAGTATGACTGAACCGTTTGAAATTGACGGTGAACTTATCTGCATTGGTGCCAGCATCGGCATTGCCCGGGCACCGGTTAATGGCACCCGTCCAGACCAGATCCTTCGAAATGCAGATCTTGCCCTCTACCGCGCCAAAGAAGCGGGCAAGGGCGTATTTCAGTTCTTCAAGAGCGAGATGGATTCAGAGGCCCGCGAGCGGCGCACGCTCGAATCTGAACTGCGCGATGCAATGGTAAACGGCGAATTTGAACTCTATTATCAACCGTTGCTGGATGCCCAAAACAAGATGCCTACCGGATTTGAAGCATTGATCCGCTGGAATCACCCAATTCGTGGATTGGTTTCTCCCGCCGAATTTATTCCGCTGGCCGAAAAAACCGGGATGATTGTTGAAATTGGTGAGTGGGTTATCCATGAAGCATGCGAAACTGCTGCTGACTGGCCAGACAAATGTACGATAGCTGTTAATCTCTCGGTGCATCAATTCAGCGACAACCGAATCCTCGAAGTGGTGAAATCAGCTCTTGAAAGCTCAGGACTTGATGCGGCCCGGCTTGAACTTGAAGTTACCGAAAGCCTGTTGATCGAACAACCGGACGCTGTCATTCAAACCTTGATGGAATTGAAAGCTCTTGGTGTCGCAATTGCCATGGATGATTTTGGTACAGGATATTCCAGCCTTTCCTACCTGATGAAATTCCCGTTCGACAAAATGAAAATCGACCGTTCATTTGTGGTGGCACTGGATACCGATGGCGCGGCACGCGATATTTTGAAAACAATCGGCTCGCTGGGAGAATCCCTCAAAATGAAAATTACGGTTGAGGGTGTCGAGACCAGCGAACAGGTGGATTTCCTCAGCAAAATGTCTTGCCATCATTTGCAGGGTTATTACTTTGCAAAGCCTCTGCAAAAAGAGGCGATTGCCGGCTACCTGCTCAACCAGCTACATAGCACCATTTCCAAGAATAACGCATCAACAAATGCAGGTAGTTCAGACGTCGCTATGAAAATAGCGTCGTAAGTTCATTCAAAGTTCAGTTGATACCTGGATATTCTGTGTGTTTGGCTTCTTGAATCAATTTATGAAGAATTGGAATCAGAGCAGCAACCACGCTTTGTAACCCTTTGATAAATATAAACAGTCAACACTCCTGCGTTATTTCGGGCGCTCAATCATTATGATTTGGATGCCGAGTTCCAAAGCCGCTGAAATTTTCACCAACCCGCGACTACCGCCGGAATTTCTGCAAACCAGATGGCTGATATTGTGCTCTTGAAACAGCGTTCGTTCCGCTGCAATGGACTTGCTTGGCAGTCCCAAAACGAGCGAGAGGTGTTTGAACGGGAGAACTTTGGCAGGCGCATCAACCATGCGAACTGTGAAATAAACATCATCACGCCCGAAAAATGCATCAAGGCGCTGGCTGCCCAGTGCAAGAAATACCTTTGCACCCGCTGGCAGGGTGTTTGCAGCCTCCGCAATATCGGCAACAGATTGCCAGTTGTCACCCGAATGTGGTGTCCAGGGAGGGCGGTTGATTCTGGTTCGTTTTACACCGACCAGTTCACAGGCTTTTTTGGCATGCTGAGAAATTTGGCGGGCAAACGGATGGGTTGCGTCGACTAGTTCATCGATATTTTCAGTCTTTAAGTAGTTGGCGAGTCCCACAACCCCGCCAAATCCGCCAATGCGGACTTCTCCAGGTAGTTTGAAAGGTTTGTCAGTGCGCCCTGCCAATGAACTGATCACGCGATTTTGCGGTTGTCGGGACAGTTTTCGGGCCAGAGAGGCACCTTCTGCCGTGCCACCCAGAATAAGTATGGTTTTGGACGATCTACTGTTCATCGGCCAATATTTCGCCTTTTCGGTCAACAACCATTACATCAACATCGACCGGAGCATTACCCAATGCTTTTTTTGCTGTTTGTCTGGCTTTTTGGGCAATTTGCGAGGGTAAATCAACTTTGACTGACTGACAAAGCTCAAGCACCTCCAGCGCGGTATTGGCCGAGAGAATTCTTGCGCGGTGTTGGTCGCTGTCGCCAGTCTGTTGAACCAGATCAGCCAGAAAGATCATATCAATTTGACTACGTGCCGAATGCAGATCAAGCGCACCCTGAGCCAGTTTCACCATTTTGGCGAATCCGCCGGCAATCGTCAGCCTGTCTATGGGATGTTTGCGCAGGTATTTCAGCACGCCTCCGGCAAAATCGCCCATATCCAAAAGCGCAATATCTTCCACGCCGAACCGTTGCTGTGCTGCGGTCTCGGACGTTGAGCCGGTGGAAGCAATCACATGTTTTAGCTCCGCAGCCCTTGCGACATCTATGCCACGGTGGATGGAATGGATCCAGGCCGAACACGAAAACGGGTGCACCACACCGGTTGTGCCAAGAATGGACAAACCACCGACAATACCCAGCCGGGGATTCCATGTTTGTTTGGCGATTTCCTCGCCACCTGGCACTGATATGGTAATCAACACATCAGCAGGCAGTCCGTGGGTGCCGCATATTTCCTCGACGATATCCCGCATCATCTTTCGCGGCACCGGATTGATGGCCGCTTCCCCCGGTTCAATCGGCAGGCCTGCACGGGTAACCGTGCCAACCCCGTCACCAGCCTTGAAAACAATACCGGAACCTGGAGGCAACGGGCGCACCGTTGATATGATGGTGGCACCATGGGTAACATCAGGATCATCACCGGCGTCTTTGATGATACCGGCAATGGCTCCCGCATCGTTGATAGCTTCATAACACAATGCGAAATGCGGTGCGTCGCCCTTGGGCAACAAAATAGCAACCGGATCGGGAAACTCGCCGGTAATCAGCGCGGTTAGCGCGGCTTTGGTTGCGGCTGTTGCGCAGGCACCCGTAGTCCAGCCGCGTCGAAGCGCGCCATCGGGGCGTTCTTTTCTTTCTATCTTTGAAACCGAACTGGAAGTCATCTTTCACCTATAGGCGATTGTCGGGCGTGACAAAAGCTGGTACCTCGCATCAATCAGTTTTTGCGGATATCAGAAATGGAAATTTTCAATTTTGGTTCGCCGGATTTTGCCCCCGGTTCTGTCTGGCTGGTCGGAGCCGGGCCGGGTGACCCGGGCCTTTTAACGCTTCTTGCGGCAAGCGCATTGCAGCAGGCGGATGTCATTGTGCACGACGCCCTGGTCAGCGATGGAATTCTGGCAATGGCGAATGAAAACGCTGTTCTGGAAAATGTTGGAAAACGCGGCGGAAAAGCCTCTTCCCGACAATCTGACATTTCCCTTCGTCTTGCCGAACTTGCAAAACAACATAAAAA
Organism: Rhizobiaceae bacterium; assembly: GCA_027000565.1. Taxonomy (GTDB): domain Bacteria; phylum Pseudomonadota; class Alphaproteobacteria; order Rhizobiales; family Rhizobiaceae; genus SZUA-100. The sequence continues at coordinate 7,651 of JALTNS010000422.1, forward strand.
GGTGTTGCGCCTGAAGGGCGGTGATCCATTTGTTTTCGGGCGCGGTGTGGAAGAAGCGCTTTTGCTGGCCGAGGCCGGAATTCCATTTCGGGTGGTGCCGGGTATAACCGCCGGCATTGGCGGGCTGGCCTATGCAGGAATTCCGGTAACCCACGGTGCAATGAACCAAAGTGTGACGTTCTTAACCGGCCACGATCCGGCAGGTGCGATTCCCGGTGGGCTTGATTGGGATGCGCTTGCCAGTTGCAGCGAGGTTCTTGTGCTTTACATGGCTATTCGTCATATGCCGGCGATAGCGGCAAGGCTCATCTCTGCCGGTCGACCAATGAGTGAGCCGGTGGCATTTGTTAAAAACGCCACCATGGCTGATCAACAGGTGGTTGAAACCATGTTGGGTAAAGTGGCCGATGTGGTGGATGGCGGGCGAGTAGCATCGCCCTCGATTGTAGTCATCGGCCCTGTTGTAGCGCTGCGAAATTCCATTAACTGGATTGAGAAATTCAGCTTGCAGGGCAAGACTAAATGACCGCTGATCCTCAATCTGTCCTCACTGGAAAAGGATTGATCATCGCTGCTCCGGCCTCCGGTAGCGGAAAAACATTGATCACTCTTGGCCTGCTGCGGGTTCTAAAACAACAGGGCATCGATATACGTTCTGCCAAAGCGGGACCGGATTATATTGATCCGCAATTCCATTCCAGAGCGAGTGGCAAGGTATGCGCAAATCTTGATCCCTGGGCAATGCGGTCACAATATTTGCAACAACTGGCAACGAAGGCCAGCACAGGTGGCCCGATGTTGATTGAAGGCATGATGGGCCTTTTTGATGGTACAATCGATGGTTCCGGATCGGTAGCCGACCTTGCCGCCCAATTAGGCTTGCCAATTATTCTGGTTGTTGATGCGGCCCGGCAGTCCCATTCAATTTCGGCTCTGGTGGAAGGCTTTTCCAATCACCGCGACGACGTGGCGATTTCCGGCATCATTTTGAATCGCGTCGGCAGCGACCGCCATGAGGCAATGTTGCGAAGCGCGCTTGCCTTGGGCGGAATTCCGGTAATTGGTGCAATCAAACGGATTGATGGCCTTGCCATGCCCGAACGCCATTTGGGCTTGGTGCAGGCGGACGAAAGGGCAGACCTTGAGCAGTTTATTGAATGCGCAGCCCTCGAAATTGGCAATGCTATTGATGTGAATGCGCTGTTGCAATCCTTTGCACCATTGAATGAAAGCAATCACCAGGCCTTGCCAAAGTTGCGGCCACCGGGTCAGCGAATTGCAATCGCCCGTGATCTGGCTTTCGCCTTTTCCTATTCTCACATAATTGCTGGCTGGCAAGAGCAGGGAGCCGAAATCAACTTTTTCTCACCGCTCAACAATGAGCCACCGGTAAAAAATGCCGATGCGATTTATCTTCCGGGAGGTTATCCTGAATTACACGCTGATACTCTTTCAAAGAATCAGGTATTCATTCAGGCACTTGTTGCACATGCCCAATCAGGCACTACAATTTACGGCGAGTGTGGAGGATATATGATGCTGGGCGAGGGCCTCGTTGATCGCGATGGCAAACGCCACAAAATGGCCGGACTGTTGCCGCTGACTACTAGCTTCGAAAACCCGAAATTAACTCTGGGTTATCGGGAGGTCAGGCCGCTTGACGAAAATTCAATGATCCCGTCTGGATGCCGGGCAAGGGCGCATGAATTTCATTATTCAAGCGTAGAGAATGGTGAATTTGGCGATCTGTTATTTGAGGTGCGTGATGCAGCTGGGACGAGGCTTGCAAGTACCGGGTTGCGGCGAAAAAATGTATCGGGATCATTTGTTCACCTGATTGATCTGATATGAGTAAACAGGTTGACCAGAGGTCAGCCGATGTGAGGCGAATAGTATGGCGGTAATTCACGGGGGAAGGCTGGATGCGGCGATTGCCCGCTATGGCGGCACTCAAAAAAGCTGGCTTGACCTTTCTACCGGAATAAATCCCAATCCTTACCCGGTGCCGCACATCGGCGATATTACATGGTCGCAATTACCTCAGGAATCTGACCTCGATGCGGTTAATGCCGCTGCCCGCAATACGTTTGGTGCAACATCAGATGTACCGAGCATTGCCAGTGCCGGAGAACAGGCGATTATTCAGGCCCTGCCGGTTTTGTTCAAACCACAAAGTGTTGCAATTGTCGGCTTCACCTATCAGGAACACGGGCTTTGCTGGCGGCGGAGTGGCCATCAGGTATTGGTGGCAGACGGGCTTGATAGTGCAGCCGCTTCTGCCCGTATTGTGGTCGTGGTAAACCCCAACAACCCCGACGGGCGAATGCATGATCCCTCAGCTCTTGTTGACCTGGCAAAACGGCTTGGCTCTAAAGGTGGCCTGCTCGTGGTCGACGAAGCCTATTGTGACGGATTGCCTGATCAAAGCGTAATTTCCAGTGCCGGGCAACCAGGGCTTTTAATCTTGCGTTCATTTGGAAAACTGTTTGGACTTGCCGGCCTCCGGCTTGGCTTTGCATTTGGGCCTGAATTGTTGATCGAAAGGCTCAAGGAACGATTAGGGCCCTGGCCGGTGTCCGGTCCGGCATTGGCAATAGGAAAGTGCGCGCTGGAGGACAGGTCATGGATCAAGCGCAATGAAAAGCGCATGATTGCCAATCGCAGCGCGTTTGAAAACATTCTGCAAAAAACAGGGTATTCTATTATTGGAGGGACGAATTCATTCCAAACGGTCCAGTTGGAGGAGGCTGGCGAGCTCCATGAGTTTCTGGCGCGTCAGCACATTCTGACGCGGCCGTTTCCCGGACGGGAAGACTGGCTGCGTTTTGGCATACCCGGCAAAAAACCGGCACTGAAACGGATTAAAAAAGCACTGGCGGAATTTCGTGCGTAACCATTCAGACAATCAATCAGAATTTGGCTCAGGTAAAGAGTTGATGTTAATATTAATAATAG
>JALTNS010000423.1 GCA_027000565.1 Rhizobiaceae bacterium
GACCACGGATAATCGCAACCGTGCTTTTTGAGGTGTTTTTGCCTGGATCAGGAAGTCGTGCCTGTCCCCTCGACATGCCGGGCTTGTCGCCGGAAAACGTCACTTCAAGATCAGCATCCTGGGCAATGGCGCGCATACAGCCTGAAACCGATTGCTTGAACGGTTCCATGTTAAAGGACTTGCCCCGGGATTTCGAATTGTCACCTATTCTTGCCATCAAAAGTACTTTTTCGGTTAAACTGGCACAAAATTAAGTCTTTATCCCAATGCGACATTAACGCTTGATTCAAGAATGTCCTGACCAAAACACCGCTGATAAAATTCAGCAACCAGGTTGCGCTCCAGCTCGTCACATTTGTTAAGGAATGTCAGGCGAAATGCCAGCGTTGTATCATCAAAGATAACAGTGTTTTCGGCCCAAGTGAGCACCGTGCGAGGGCTCATTACTGTGGAAAGGTCACCATTGATAAATGCTGCGCGGGTAAGGTCAGCAACCCGCACCATTTTTGAAATAATCTCACGACCCTCACCATTTTGCCATTTGCTGACCTTGGCAAGTACAATGTCCACTTCATTGTCATGGGGCAGGTAATTCAAGGTTGTAACGATCGACCAACGGTCCATCTGGCCCTGATTGATTTGCTGGGTGCCGTGATAAAGCCCGGATGTATCGCCCAAGCCAATTGTATTGGTGGTTGAAAACAGACGAAATGCCTTGTGTGGATGGATTACCCTATTTTGATCAAGCAGGGTCAGGCGACCGGCAACCTCCAGCACGCGCTGTATAACAAACATCACGTCAGGTCGCCCTGCATCATATTCATCAAATACAAGGGCAATATTATTTTGCAGCGCCCACGGCAAAATGCCGTCGCGGAATTCGGTCACCTGCATACCGTCTTTGACAATGATGGCATCCTTGCCCAAAAGATCGATGCGGCTGATGTGACTGTCGAGGTTAATTCGCACAGTCGGCCAGTTCAGCCTCGCGCCGATTTGTTCGATATGGGTGGACTTGCCCGTACCATGATAGCCGGAAACCATAACCCGGCGATTAAACGCATAACCGGCTAGAATTGCCATCGTGGTTTGTTTGTCGAACAAATAATCAGGATCAATTTCCGGCACATGTTCGCTCGATTGGCTGTAAGCTGGAACAGTCCAGTCGGAATCAATGCCGAAAGTTTCACGAACGGAAACTTCGGTATCGGGTAAATTATTATTCTTGTCGTTCATTGGTCCTCCGTCATCCGTAGAGCTCATGGCGTCAGGCTTTCAGCATCAGGCATTGGCATTAGGGATTTTGGCTATCGGGTGTCAGTAATTTTATTGTTCAGGCAGCCTGAAAGGGCGTACCCGGTGCAGGAGAAATGGTCAGCAGAATCCTGCCTGTCGGAGATGTTTATAGGCTTGAATAATCTGCCGCAAGCGGTCTTCTGAACTGCGGTCGCCGCCATTGGCGTCGGGGTGATTTTGTTTAACCAGCAATTTATACTGGGTTTTGATCTCCACCGCCGAGGCCATGTCATTCAATCCAAGATCATGCAGGGCCTTGATTTCGAGCCGGCGTAATTTTCGTCCGCCGGAATCAGCCTTGCGTTTGCCATCGGGGCCATATCGATTGCGCACCTGCGAATGCCATGTCGGGGTTTCACGCAGAATGGTCTCATCCACAGGCGCGGATTTCGGGCGTTTTGAGCCAGTCGGCCAGGTGGGGCGGTGGCCGGTAATGTTTTCTTTCTGGAAACTGGCTATTTCGTCATCGTTGAGACCAGAGAAATAATTGTAGTTCTTGTTGTAAAGCCGAACATGGCTCAGGCAGAAATTGAGATAGGCGCCTTCACGATTGCGCCCCATCGGTGCTTTGTGAGCGCCGGGTTCTTCACAACCTTCCCAGTTGCATTGACCTGCCTTGCGTGCCTCTTCTTCAGCCTTGATGGCCTTTTTCGGCTTGATGCGGATTTTGTCAAAAATATCTGAATTTGAGGGCATAATGCTAATTTCGTTGATGTTTGAATTGCCAAACAGGCGGGATTTGCCTAATTGGTACGAACAAAACGGACTATTGCTTTTATAGCTTCTTTCCAAGAAAGGAAACCGTAGATGTCGCTTCAAGCGCAAATCGAGAAGAAAATTAATGATGCTTTGACCCCGGAACACCTTGAAGTGATCAATGAGAGCCATTTGCATGCGGGCCACCAGCCCGGATTTGATGGTACCGGCGAAAGCCATTTGCGTATTCGAATCGTTGCTTCGGCCTTTAACGGTGTAAATCGGGTCATGCGGCACCGAAAAATAAATGAACTGCTGCGCGATGAAATGGAGCGCGGACTACATGCATTGGCGATCGATGCAAAAACGCCGGGTGAAGTTGCCAATCAGTAGGCCCTTAACCTTTCAAAACATTTCGGATGCGCAGTTTGGTAATGCGGTTTTTTTCCCGTTTCAAAATCGCAAAGCGTTTTCCGTAAAATGTAAAGGTCTGTTTTTCGTCTGGTATCATTTGCGCTTCATGAATAACCAACCCGGCTACGGTGGTTGCCTCCTCATCCGGCAAATCCCAGTCGAGCGCTCGGTTTAGATCACGAATAGGTAATGAACCCTCAACGATCACCGAGCCGTCTGCTTGCGGATCAAAGCCAGTGATTTCCTGATCGTGTTCGTCTGCAATTTCGCCGACGATTTCTTCCAGAATATCTTCCAGCGTTACCAGTCCTTCCACTTCACCATATTCATCGACCACAAGGGCGATATGGGTTTTTTGGCGAAGGAAGGCGTTTAGCTGGTTTTGCAACGATGTGGTTTCCGGGACAAACCATGGTTTTGATATGATCTTTGTAATATCCAGTTCCGAGGCCTTTTTACCACGGTTGGCCATGGCACGCAGAACGTCTTTTGCGTGGATGAATCCGATAATATTGTCTGGCTCGTTTTGCCAGACGGGCAGGCGTGTGTAAGGGCTTTCGATAACTTTTGACACGATCTTTTTCACCGGCGTGTCAATATCGAGACTTTCCATATTGGTTCGGTGGATCATGACATCGCTCACTTCGAGTTCATGCAGATCAAGTAAACCACCAAGGCGGTCCCGGTCATCTTTAACGACCGAACCGTCCCGATGAAGTAAAGCTACCGCGCCCCGTAACTCTTCGTGAGCCGATAACAGGGAAGTCTCCGGTGTAAGGTTTACCCCGGATTTTGAAAGGATTTTCCTGACCACACCGGTCACCAGCGCGGTGATCGGGCCAAACAGAAAAACCACCCAGCGGATCGGAGTTGAAATACTCAAGGCAAAACGGTCTGGGTCTGATATTGCCCATGATTTGGGCAGAACCTCGGCAAATACCACCACAATTATTGTCATGATGATGGTTGCATAAACCACACCGGCGGCACCAAACAGTTCAATAAAAAAACTGGTCGCAAGTGCGGAAGCCAGGATATTGACCAGATTATTGCCAAGCAATATCGCTCCAATCAGCCGGTCGCGTTTTTCGATCAACCGGTTCACCAGGCCGGCTTTGCCGTTCCCGTTTTTTTCAAGTGCCATCATCCGCGCGCGCGATGTCGCAGTTAATGCCGTTTCTGATCCGGAAAAAAACGCCGACAACATGATGAGTATCAGGATTGCCAGGAATACAGCCGCAAGAGACAAAATCATCGGGTGTGTTCCTCTTCAAGGAAACCCAAGACCTGAGATGTCGGCACATTGTCAGCAACAAATGACTGACCAATTCCCCGGGTCAATATAAAATTCAATTCTCCACGGGTAACTTTTTTGTCCTGGGTAATATGTTCAAGCAAGGTTTCGGCGCCGGGAACAAACCCTGGAATATCTGCAATTTTGGTAGGCAGGCCGACGGTTTTCAGGTGCCGGATCACCCGCTCTGCGGTCTCTGGTCCGGTGAGGTTGAGCCGATTGGAAAATTTGTGGGCCAGCACCATGCCAATTGCCACTCCTTCGCCATGGACCAGTCGGGTTCCGTCATAATTTGTTGCAGCCTCCAGCGCATGGCCAAAGGTATGCCCAAGATTGAGCAATGCGCGACATCCGTGCTCGCGCTCATCGGCGGCAACAACCGCCGCCTTGCAACGACAGCTTTCAGCAATTGCCTCAGCTCTTGCCGGGCCACCACGCTCGATATCCGGCCAGTTTTTTTCCAGCCATTCAAAAAAATCGGGTCGATCAATCAGTCCGTATTTGGCAACTTCGGCATATCCGGCCCGAAATTCGCGACCGCTAAGCGTGGCCAACACGTCGGTATCAGCTAAAACAAGTTCCGGCTGGTGAAAAACCCCAACTAGGTTTTTACCGTGCGGAGAATTGATTCCGGTTTTACCGCCAACGGAAGAATCCACCTGCGCCAAAAGACTGGTTGGCAGTTGAATAAATTTCATGCCGCGTCGTACCACACCGGCAACAAATCCAGCCAAATCGCCAACGACACCGCCTCCGAGGGCGGCAATTACGTCGCCGCGTTCCAGCCGTGCGGCCAAAACCTGCTCGGTAACATTGTGAAACTGATCAAAACATTTGGATTTCTCACCGGCTGGAATTTCAATGGCCAGCCAGTCAATGTTTTGCTGGTCCAGGCTGTCAGTCAGGGTTTTCAGGTGTAGTGGTGCGACATTGCTGTCAGTAACGATTGCAAGGCGGGCGCCAGGAACAGCACTGTCAATCAACACTCCGGCATTCTGCAAAAGGTTTGACCCGACATGAATGTCATAGGAACGTTCACCAAGGTCGACCCCAACAACACAATTATCCGTAATTCGATCTGCAACATTCATTGATTCACCAGCGGGTCTTTGCCCGGATTAAGTTTCCTGTTTAGCATGTCGACGATTTCAGCCGCGATAGTATCACGGCTGACATCGTGGGATACAAAGCGGCAATCGGCCTCGGCATAATATGGATTTCGTTTTGCCATCAGGTCTTCAATGACCCCGCGCGGGTTGGGGTTTTGCAAAAGCGGTCTGGTTTTTCGTCGCATAACCCGCTGCATAATCAACTCAATATCTGCATCCAGCCATAGGGAGACCGCGGTTCCGGCAATGGTCTTTCTGGTTTCGGCATCCATATACGCACCGCCGCCAGTTGCCAAAACCTGCTGCCCGTCTTTCAGCACCCGTTCAATGACCTTGCGTTCGCCGCTACGAAAATAAGGTTCGCCAAATTTTTCGAATATTTCAGCAATGCTTAAATCTGCAGCCTGCTCGATTTCGGCATCCGCATCAACAAAAGGAAGGTCGAGCAATCGCGCAACCCGCCTTCCGATGGTTGATTTGCCAACCCCCATAATACCGACAAACACAACGGATTTTCCGTCCAGTGCATCGCGCACGGATTTTGCCACGGCTGCCTGATTACTCAGTGCGGAGTTAATTCCTGCACCAGAATTGCTGGCAGTGGGGCCTGAATTTGCGTTGTTCATGATCGTAGGTACTTGCGGCTGGCGGTCGTTGGTTTCAATTGCTCGTTATAGATAGGCCTGAGCGTCTTGCCAATTTAAACTTACTCCCACATAAGGAATGTTTGCAGAACATGTAATATCAAATGGTGATTCGCCCCTAACGCGAATGCATGATGGAGGAACCCGGTGCCAAGTCTAATCCGTTTTTTGGTTGTTATCGGTGTGATTGGCGGTTTGATTTATGGTGGTATGCTGGCACTGGCGCTTACGGTAGAACCAAACCAGCGTGAAATGACTATCAAAATTCCGTCGAAACGCATTAACAAATAGGCCGGAAAATGACACCGCGCGATGAATACCTGATTGAGGCATTCATTGAAATGTTAAGCGCTGAACGTGGAGCCGCTGAAAATACTTTGGCATCTTATACCAAAGACATCGAGGATTTTTCACTCTATTGTTCCGGTAAAAAAGTGGCGATTGCAGATGTCGAAATCGACACTATTCGATCCTATCTGACAAACCTGGCGCAGCGTGGATATGCAGCTTCTTCTCAAGCACGAAAACTCTCATCACTTCGCCAGTTGTTCAAGTTCCTATACAGCGAAGGTATTCGGGCGGATGATCCAAGCGGCCCGCTCGATGCGCCAAAACAAGGCAGGCCGCTGCCTAAAATTCTAAGCGAAGATGATGTTGGAACATTGCTCGACCGGGCCGAAGCAGAAGCCATGGATGATACAGCCAAACCGCTTGTGCAACTGCGTGCCAAGCGCACATGGGCATTGCTGGAAGTGCTTTATGCGACCGGTTTGAGGGTATCGGAACTGGTCAGCCTGCCGGCGTCAACAATAAAACAGGACCGACGGTTTCTGGTTGTTCGCGGCAAAGGCAACAAGGAGCGGCTGGTACCTTTGAGCAGCAAGGCCAAGCAGGCAATGACTAACTATGTTAATGGCCGCCAACATGCGGACAAACAGGCTGAAAGTTCATGGCTGTTTCCCTCGTTCGGCAAAAGTGGGCATTTTACCCGCCAGGCATTTGCCCGGGATTTGAAAGATCTGGCTATTCGAACAGGCATCACCCCGGCAAGGGTTTCGCCGCATGTGCTGAGACATGCATTTGCCAGCCACCTGTTGCAAAATGGTGCAGATTTGCGTGCTGTACAGCAATTGCTTGGACATGCCGATATTTCCACCACTCAAATTTACACCCATGTGCTGGAGGAGCGCTTGAGGCAACTGGTTGAAGAGCATCACCCGCTGGCGAAGCTGATGTATGAGCCTTAGCAGCCGGTCATCAATAAATGGAATCGTTTGAGCACCGGTATTTTGTGTTTTGGCAAAGAGCGCTAATCGCCATGGTGTGACCACCTCGAGATCTGCGCAATGCTGCCCAAAGCTCAATAGAACACGCTTGAATGATTGCAATTCAATCAAAAGATCAAACGCTTACTGAGCATCCGGTTTGAATGTCTTATCCGCCCGGTTTCGTCAAAACCCTCACCAGATATTCATATCGTGGCTAGCGGTTTTTCCTAACCGAAACGAAAAATTCTATTCATCAACCCGTTTCAATTCAAAGATGGCCAGCTCTAAGTTCAACAACACACCAAAGCCATCTTGACAGGAGGGGTAGGTGAACCCTACATCAATCCGGCTTGCGCGGCAGGATTCCCAACCTTGCAATCAACATTCAGTGTGACCACCAAGAGACCGTTCAATAGATGCATTCCTTCCTTGAGTTTGAAAAATCCGTAGCTGATCTCGAGGGGCAGGTTCGCGAATTGCGATCAATGGACAACGCAGACAATAATGTTGATGTCAGCGAAGAAATTGCGCGGCTTGAGGGTAAGGCCAGTCAGGCGCTGGTCGATATATATAAAAAATTGACACCTTGGCAGAAAACCCAGGTAGCGAGGCACCCCGACCGACCACATTTTGCAGATTATGTCGGTGCGATTATCGAAGATTTTGTACCGCTGTCGGGTGATCGAAAGTTTGCTGATGACCACGCTGTGCAAACGGGCTTTGGTCGGTTTGAAGGCCAGTCCATTGCGGTAATCGGCCATGAAAAAGGACACGATACCAAGTCGCGGTTGAAACACAATTTCGGTATGGCCAGGCCTGAAGGTTATCGCAAAATTGTCCGGGTTCTTGAACTGGCGGAACGATTTGAAATTCCGGTTCTGGCGTTGGTGGATACAGCCGGTGCTTATCCTGGTATAGGTGCCGAAGAACGTGGTCAGGCAGAAGCTATCGCGCGCTCGACAGAGGCCTGTCTGAATTTGAAAGTTCCATTGGTGTCGGTCATTGTCGGCGAGGGTGGATCCGGTGGAGCAATGGCGATTGCCGCAGCCAACCGGGTATTGATGCTTGAACATTCGATTTACAGCGTAATCTCACCGGAAGGGGCCGCTTCTATTTTGTGGCGCGATTCTACCCGGGCCAAAGACGCAGCAACCAATATGAAAATTACCGCTCAGGATATTCTGAGTATGGGAGTGATTGACGAAATCATTCCAGAACCATCAGGTGGCGCGCACCGTGACCCGGTCACTGTATTTGCTTCAACGAGTGAGGCAATCAGCAGAGCTTTTGGTGAATTATCGCCAGCATCCGGCGATGAATTGCGGCAGCAGCGACGTGAAAAATTCCTCGCAATTGGGCGCAATCTTTAATTTATTTGGCCAATCGCCCAGGCTATACATTGATGTCCCGTGTAAACTCTCAATTTGTATAGTTTTGCAATAAGTGTTATTTGCAAAGTTAAGATGTCTATGAATTAGAATCGATATTGCGAGTTAGTTTCACCGAAAATTGTTGAAAGGTTGAAATCCTCAATGTGGTCATTTGCTAAATTTGGATTGATAATTGGAATAGGGACACTTGTCGGCTGCCAGGGTGCGCTGGAAGACTTGACGCCCAAGGCTGAACGTGAAGTCCCCAGAAAGCTTCGCAACAAGATGACCGCAATGGACATGCCAAAGGGCTCGCCCATATTGATTCGAATTTTCAAACAGGAAAGCGCATTGGAATTGTGGAAGCAAAAAACCAATGGGCGATACGCACTTTTAAAAACCTACGATATTTGCAAGTGGTCGGGAAAACTGGGACCAAAATACAAGGAAGGTGACCGGCAGGCACCTGAAGGTTTTTACGAGGTCAAACCCTATCAGATGAACCCGAATTCGTCGTATTATCTTTCGTTTAACATGGGTTTCCCCAATAAGTTTGATCGCTCGCGCGACCGCACCGGCACATTCTTGATGATACATGGTGCCTGCTCATCGGCCGGTTGTTATTCCATGACCGATGAACAGATCGCTGAAATTTACGCATCCGCCCGGGATACATTTAGCGGTGGGCAAAAAGCGTTTCAAATTCAGGCGTATCCGTTTCGCATGACTGCGGAAAACATGTTCAAGAACCGTGAAGATAAATCCTTCGAGTTCTGGAGGATGTTGAAAGTTGGCTACGATCATTTTGAATCGACAAAGTTGAAGCCGAATGTGGAGGTATGCGGAAAAAACTACCGGTTTAATGTTTTCACCGACAAGGGAAAAAAATTCAAGGCCAAAGCATCCTGTCCGCCTCTTTATATGAGCCAGGGCAAAGCGCTTGCCTATATGAAAGTCAAAAAGCGTGAAGATGCGGCTTTTGAAAAGCTGCTTGCCCGTTCTGAGGGTCGCGAAATACGTGATCCGGGTAATTTCAGTTTTGCTACTGCGTTGCCGGGCATACAGGTAGTTTCACCAAAGTCAGCCAGGCCGCCGGTCAAAACAGCGTTGACAAACTAGCTCTAAGCCAGTTTGCCGTGGCAGTGTTTGTATTTTTTTCCGGTGCCGCACGGGCATGGTTCGTTACGCCCTATTTTCCCCCAGGTTGAAGGATCGTCGGGATTGCGCTCTGCAGCGGCCTTTGCCCGGTTGGGGGTAAGTATTGCCTCGCCATAGTTTTCTTCACCTGGCTCAAACTCGCTCATTCCAGAAGGCATGTTCCCGTGGCTTGCTTCCATTTCAGGCAGTTCCAGCGGGTTAACATCAGCCGGGTCCTCTACCAGTTCAACCCGCATCATTTGACCGGTGACAGCCTGTCGCAGATTGGTCAACATGGCTTGGAAAAGTTCAAAACTCTCGGTCTTGTATTCATTCAATGGATCGCGCTGCGCATATCCGCGGAACCCGATAACAGATCGAAGATGGTCGAGACTGACAAGATGCTCGCGCCACAGATGATCAAGGGTTTGCAGCACCACCGATTTTTCCACATAGCGCATTACTTCCGGGCCGAATCGTTCGGCCCGCTCTTCGGCCATTTTGTCTGCTGCTTCGGTAATACGTTCGCGAATAACCTCATCATCAATACCCTCTTCCTTGGCCCAGTCGGCTATCGGAAGATCTAGATTCAGATGGGTTTGCACGGCTTCATGCAGCTCGTCGACCGCCCATTGTTCTGGATAGGCCTTTTCCGGAATGCCCTGGGCTACCAGGTCTTCAACAACGTCTGCCCGCATGTCAGCAATAATTTCGGAAAGGTCTTCGGTACTCATCATTTCAATGCGCTGATCGAAAATAACCTTGCGCTGGTCGTTCATTACATCGTCATATTTCAGAAGGTTTTTACGGATGTCGAAGTTTCGCGCCTCAACTTTCTGCTGGGCCTTTTCAAGTGCCTTGTTAATCCACGGATGAACAATCGCCTCGTCTTCCTTGAGGCCGAGTTTTTGCAACATTGAATCCATTCTATCGGACCCGAAAATGCGCATTAGGTCATCTTGCAGGGACAGAAAAAACTTCGAATGCCCCGGATCGCCCTGACGGCCAGAGCGACCGCGCAGCTGATTATCAATCCGACGGCTTTCATGGCGCTCGGTGCCAATTACATAAAGACCACCAGCGGCGATTGCCTGTTTTTTTAGTTCAGCGACTTCAGCGGTGATTTTTGCCGCCAGTTCTTCGCGTTCCTTGCCCTCTTTGTCGGCCAGTTCAATATCCAGCCGCATGTCAAGATTGCCACCCAGCTGAATATCGGTACCGCGACCGGCCATATTGGTCGCGATTGTAACCGCACCGGGTCTGCCAGCCTGTGATATGATCTGCGCTTCTTGCTCATGGTAACGGGCGTTCAGCACCTGAAAGTCAGTTACCCCTTTGTCGCGCAGGTTTTGCGCCAGCCGTTCTGATTTT
>JALTNS010000424.1 GCA_027000565.1 Rhizobiaceae bacterium
AAGTGAGGTTACGGGTTTTGTCTGTGATCCGGCGTATGAAAAACTTGCAGTGACCGCAATCGGCGAACAGCTCTCTCAACTGCCATGGTCGAGATTATCACTGCGGTATGAGCCGACAGGAAAACGCAGTTCATATCTGATGAAGGCATTGGGTAGTCGAGATTTTCGCAGCAAATTCAAAGACTACCGTATCAACAAGGGTACAATAGACAATCTCATATGTCCGCAAATTCAGCTCCCCGATGACTATCAGGACTATCTGCAAACAGGCGTCAGTTCCAATACCCGCCAAAAAATCAAGCGATTCACACGAAAATATCTCGACACCGGTGAATTGCATATCAGTCATACGACGCCTGAGACCGTAGAGCGCGATGTGGATGTTCTGCTGACCTTATGGGTACAAAAATGGTCCGGTTTGAAGGGACGATCCAGCGCGCGGCGAATTGCGATGAAGTACAAAAACATGCTGATGTCGTTTTCGCGTCACGGGGTTTTGAACCTGCCCATATTGTGGCAATCGCAGACACCTGTCAGCGCACTTGGCTGCCTTGCTGATCACCGTCAAGGGCACCTGTTATTCATATTGTCAGGACGTGAGGAGCAGTCGGATATTCCTCAAACCGGCCTGTTGCAGCATTCCGGCAATATCCGTTGGGCCATCGAAAATAACTTCAAAATTTATGATTTTGGCCATGGCGACGAAAGATATAAATACAGCTTCGGGGCAGAAGACAAAACCCTGCACTACTTTTCAATCAGGCGGCGCTCGCATAAAAAATCATTCTTATTTGATCCGTTGAGCGTGGATGAATCCGTCGAAACGACCAAACAATTATTGAATCAGAGAAAATTCAGGCAGGCCAGGAATGCCTGCGAACATCTGATCCAAATTCAGAAATAGCTTTATCCGTAGACATACTGCAATCATCTTAACAATGGCAGAAACTCAATATTAAGACACCGATGTTAGCATGTTACCGCTAATGGAGGTGAGTATAATGAGTGATCCACACGCCCGTCTTGCAGGTATTCGATTGTTCGAGGAGGCATTGCCGGAGCCGCTTTTCAATCGGCTTTATCAGGCTGTAAGTGCAATCGGTAATGAACGCCCCAAAGGCAGGGGCACCTATGCCACGACATTTTGGTTTCCGCGCGGCACTGCGCCGACCAATGTCGCAGAAGAGGCCATTGTAAAACTGTTTACAATGATAAAACCACCGTCGAATTGCGCTGGCGCTGAATGGTGGCTCGGGCGTATGGAATATGGTAAAAAACTCAACTTCCATTTTGATCGCGATCTGGCCCTGAGCCGCAAAACCGGTGAGGCGGTTTTTCCGCTTTTGGGCAGCATTCTCTACCTGAATTCATACCCTTCAAGCCCAACCATTGTCGTTGACCAGGTGCCGGGCCCGGACGGTAAATCAAAGGTCCCGTCGCAACCGAGACTTACGACCTCAATTGCCGCATTTTCGAACAATTATGCAGTATTTCCGGGCAATCTTCTGCATGGTGTGGTTCCGGATCCGGCTGTTCTTGAAGCGGATAAAAAGTCTGAAAGCAGACCTTCGGAATTACGTCTGACCTTGCTTGTCAACTATTGGCATCGGCGTCCATCTCCACCCATTTGTGGTGAGTATGACGGTTCGGTTTATTCGGCTTTGCAGGACAAGATTGCCGCATGATGCAATTCGGGTATCACTGATTCGTGCAATATCGCTAATCTGTCCCATCGGTGCTGACGACAGACAAGCTCAAATCCAACATAGTCGCGCGCTTGCCGGCGGAGGCGGGTCGCGAGGCGGTGCAAGCGCTTGCTATAAAACTGCACAAAAACACCATATTTGGCGACACAGAGTTTTCCGATGCGAAATTTGACAAACTGTTTGACCGGCGATGCCCCGCCCCAAACATATGAGCGGGCTTGTTGCAGAATTGGCCCATTCTGTGGCAGGGTAAGATTTGATGACCGGTCAAGCTGCCAGTCCGCGATTGGATGCGACCCTCAAGGTTTAAGAAGGAAATGAATCTCTCTCCGTGGCAGCACAAGCAGAGCACAGCGATGCGCCAGTGGGTGAATGGACGCCCGCCCGGATGGCTGGAAGGAAAAACAAACAAATTCAGACCGCCATATTATCGGCGGGGGCCTGGGTGACGGCTGGTGAACATATCATTGGCGACGGCCTGTGGGCGAATTTGCATGGGGAAGATGAAAGTGCACTTCTCAACCGCATTCGCCGGGCAGAATGTTGGCGTCAAACAAGTCGAGGAAAACATTTGGATCGTCAGCTTCATGAACTACGATCTCGCATTATTTGATTCTGAAACCAAAAATATCGAACCGATACCTGCCCCGTTCGATCAAAATGTGTTACCTATGTGTCAGGAATAAACTGTAACCCATGTATCCGGGTCGGACTCGGGTAAATTTGGTAGCGGGAGAGGGACTTGAACCCCCGACACGCGGATTATGATTCCGCTGCTCTAACCAGCTGAGCTACCCCGCCACAAACGGTAAAAATGCGCCCAAACTATTCGTAAACCGGGCAGAATTTACAGACATTTTACCGAGACCGGACCGGAAGCAAGTTTTCCCGTGTCCGTCGCCAACCATATTCGCCGACTGTGTGGCGCATATATAAAGCTGGTCTATTGCCTGTCAAGAAAATAACTTTCTGATCCGATAATCCTGCCTATTCGAATGCTGTTGTCGTCAAGACGCCAGACTTAATAATCTATCTGGA
>JALTNS010000425.1 GCA_027000565.1 Rhizobiaceae bacterium
GAAAAAATAACTTTGAATGGGGGGACTTCTCTGAGGAAATTTCTAAAGACTAATCGACCAGATGAGTATTTATACCGCTTCTCTCTTTCTATTTTTTTGGCCCCGAATTTGTAGCTTTTCCCCGAACGCGTAGAGGCTAAAAACTCTATCAAGCTGCATTGCAGGGCAACAATTGAAAAACCTTCCCCCTTGTTTTCGCCATGCTTCTGCAGCAGTTTGATAGGCGCAAAATACCTGGTCTCAATTCGTTTCCTGAAAAACAGGTTGAATGCGTCTTCCCAATTGTCAGACTTGCCGGGGACAAGGATGGATTTCATCCCATTCCAGTCAGCAACGGTATACTGGTCGGCAATTTTCATATCCCAGGTTCCTTTTGAAAAAACACAATTGGCAATCCCTTTCAGAAAACTAAGCGCTTCTTTAATGCGCTGACTGTCCAGATCACGATCAGCCTTAAACCCTACCAGCCTGGCCAGATAGCTGTCAGGAAGTTCCGCCTCAATGGCACCCCATAAAACCAGTTGCTTGTACCAACCATAAGGTTTCAAATGTTGGCAAGTTGCACCAGGTTTGGCAAAGTAAGTGGTGACTTCAATTTTTTCTTCCTGACCGTTCTCCACTTTGACGACAAAGAAATTATCCTGCCGCTCATAGCCGGGACCTTCAGCCATATCCAAATTACCAAGCTCGGTTTTATCAATCTGAAAGAGCGCTCCATACAGCTTATCAGGGCTTCCTTTGCATTCAACAATTGTTGCCTTGCCGGAGCAGTCTTTGCCGCGTTTGCTGAACTGTAATTCATATCCGCAAACATATGCAGAGCTAACAAACGTTGCAGATGGACAACGAGCCTGCAAACGTTCAGCAAGCATGTTCGAGCCATAAGCGAAATAATAGAATTGGGTCATTTCACCAGTTTACCACAAAATAGCGATGAAAAACTGCCAAATGTACCATTCCCCGCAATGCCAATGCTTGTTTAGCAATCCAAAAGCGGGAACATGGTGATTGACAGTACATTCCACCTGTAGCCTTTGACGACAGTGTCGTTTTAAGCTACATTGAATTTGTGAAAGCAATCACCTACAAATCAGCTGCCCGAAAAGCACTTCGAAAAATGCCCAAAAATACGGCAAAGCGGATTATCGCAAAGATTGAAACTTATGCGGAAAATCCGGCTTCTCTGGCCAACAACGTCACTTCGCTAAAGGGCCGCGATGCTATTCGGCTTCGTGTTGGAGACTGGCGTGTAATCATGCAAGATGGCGTCGTTCTTGATGTGCTGGCAATTGGCGCGCGAGGTGGAATTTATGACTAAGGAAATCACCATGGAAATGATCACCATACCGAAGTCAGACTATGTTGCACTTGTTGCTGCAAAAGAAGAGCTTGAGGACATTGAGGCATTTGATCGGGCCATGAAGGACGATAGCGAAAGCGTTCCTCATGAGTATGTGGTGCGCCTGATCGATGGCGAAAGCCCGCTCTCGGTATTTCGAGACTGGCGTGGTTTTAGTCAATCAGAGCTTGCAAGGGTTTCAGGAGTTAATCGGGTTCAGATTGTCGATATCGAAAGCGGGCGCAAAACCGGTTCCGTTGCCACATTGAAAAAACTTGCTGACGCGCTTGGCATTCTCATTGATGACTTGATTTAACCAGGAGCGTACCGTCAGGCCCAATTGCGGCCATATGCGTTACTATAGCACCAAATACCAGCTTCCGCCCTCACTCCTTTGGCATATTCACCCGAATGTGCAGATCGCGGAGCTGGGTGCGGTCGACATCGCCCGGCGCGCCCATTTGCAGATCCATCGCCTGCTGGTTCATCGGGAACATGGTGATTTCGCGCAGGTTTTTAGCGCCGCAAATCAGCATCACGATGCGGTCGATGCCGGCAGCAAAACCGCCATGGGGTGGCGCGCCATATTGGAATGCCCGGTAAAGGCCGCCAAAACGGTCTTCAACGACTTCCTTGCTCAATCCGGCGATTTCAAACGCCTTGATCATCGTATCCGGCAGGTGATTGCGAATACCGCCGGAGCCGATTTCAAAACCGTTGCAGACGAGATCATATTGCAACGCGTCAATTTCCAGCGGATCTTCGTTTTCCAGCGCTTCAAGCCCGCCCCTGGGCATTGAAAACGGGTTGTGCGAAAATTCAACTTTTTTGTTTTCCTCATCCCATTCATAAAACGGAAAATCAACAATCCAGCAAAGATCGAAACGATCCTCGTCGATCAGCCCCTGCTGTTCGGCGGCGCGGGTGCGGGCATCACCGGCAAATCCGGCGAATTTTTTCGGGTTCCCCGCAGCAAAGAAACAGGCATCGCCCTCATCCAGTCCCATTTGCTCGCGCACAGCATTAGTACGGTCCGGCCCGATGTTTTTGGCGATCGGTCCGGCACCGGCAATATCATCGCCCTCCTTGCGCCAGAAAATATAGCCAAGCCCCGGCTGGCCCTCGCCTTGCGCCCAGGAATTCATCCGGTCACAAAAGGCGCGTGAACCGCCACCCTTGACCGGAATAGCCCAGACCTCAACCTTGGGATCACGCTCGATCATCCCGGCAAACACCTTGAAGCCGGAACCACGGAAATGCTCTGTGACGTTCTGCATTTCAATCGGGTTGCGCAAATCCGGCTTGTCGGTGCCATATTTGCGCATGGCATCAGCATATTTGATGCGCGGGAAGGTTTTGGTGACAGGCTTGCCATCGGCAAAACTCTCAAACACCTCGCGCAAGACCGGCTCGACCGCGCCCAGAACGTCGTCCTGTTCAACAAAGCTCATTTCGAGATCGAGCTGGTAAAACTCGCCCGGCAACCGGTCGGCGCGCGGGTCTTCGTCGCGAAAACACGGCGCGATCTGGAAATAGCGGTCAAAGCCCGACATCATGATCAGCTGCTTGAATTGCTGCGGGGCTTGCGGCAGGGCGTAGAATTTACCCGGATGAATGCGGCTCGGCACCAGAAAATCGCGCGCGCCTTCCGGGCTGGATGCGGTGAGGATCGGGGTTGAAAATTCGTTGAACCCGGCACCGTTCATCCGGTTACGCATGTCGGCGATGATCGCCGAACGCTTCATGATATTGGCGTGCAATATCTCGCGGCGAAGATCAAGAAAACGATATTTGAGGCGAATATCTTCCGGGTAATCAAGTTCGCCAAACACCGGCAGCGGCAGTTCTTTGGCCGACGACAATACCTCAAGATCACGCACAAAAACCTCAATCTCGCCGGTTGGCAGGTTGGGGTTGATAGCTTCCGCATCGCGCGCCTTGACCTCGCCATCAATGCGGATCACCCATTCGGAGCGTACGGTTTCGGCTTTGGCAAATGCGGGGGAATCCGGATCGGCCACCACCTGGGTAATGCCATAGTGATCGCGCAGGTCGATAAACAGCACGCCGCCGTGGTCGCGCACCCGGTGCACCCAGCCGGAAAGGCGAATGGTCTGGCCAACATCGGATTGTCGGAGTTGGTCACATTTATGGCTGCGGTAAGGATGCATGGTTTTATCCTGAAAATTTTAGTGTCTGCCCGGTTTTGCGGCAGATCCTGAAGGTTGGAATTTGCCGGAAAAGCGCATGAGTGGGCGGTTTTGTCAAGGTATTGCGCCTGATAAAACCCGGATGCCTGAAGATTATTGTGGCATCATTGCAAAATTCGATGCAAGACTTGCAAATTGGTCTTTCCGAGTCTTTTGATGACGTCCATTCGCCCGCTTGTTCCCCTGTTGATTGCCGCCGGTATTTTGCTTGCCGGAAACGGCCTGCAAGGCACGTTGATTGCCCTACGCGGGGCTGAGGAAGGCTTTTCCGCCAGTCTGATCGGCTTTATTGGCACCGCCTATTTTGGCGGATTTCTGCTCGGTTGCGTGGCAGTACCCCGGATGCTGCAATCGGTCGGCCATATCCGCACCTTTTCCGCGCTTGCAGCCATTGCCGCATCCGCCACGATGGCATTGGTGATCTGGATTGATGCGGGCGTGTGGATTGTCATGCGGCTGATCCTGGGTTTTTGTTTTTCCGGGCTTTTTACATCAGTTGATTCATGGATAAATTCTTCCGTCGCCAATAAAGACAGGGCGCGGGTTTTATCGCTTTACCGGTTGATCGATCTTGGCAGCGTCACAGGCGCGCAGTTTCTGCTGCCGCTCTACGGTACGTCGGGTTTCGTGATTTTCGGCATCATCGTGATTTTTGTGTGCCTGTCTGTGGTGCCGGTATCACTGGCGGATCGCTCCAGCCCAAAGGCACCGGACAGCTATCAGTTTGATTTGAAAAAAATCTGGCAATTGTCACCCATGGCCTCGATCGGCTGCGTCGCCATCGGCATGACCAATTCATCATTCCGGCTGGTCGGGCCCGTCTATGCCCAGGACATCGGCCTGTCAATCACCTCGGTTGCAACATTTATGAGCGCCGGAATTATCGGCGGGGCTGTGCTGCAATATCCGCTAGGGTGGTGGTCAGACCGTTATGACCGGCGCTGGGCTTTAATTGCTGCAACCAGCGGGGCGGCGGGTGCCGGTTTGTTTCTGTCTTACATCGCCGGCAATTCGCAATTGCTCAACTATCTCGGCATTTTCATGTTTGGCGCTTTTGCCATGCCGCTTTACTCGCTTTCTGCCGCCCACGCCAACGACCGGGCCGGAAAAGACGATTTTATCATGGTCTCATCCGGGCTGATATTTCTGTTCTCGCTTGGCGCGATGATCGGCCCGACAATTGGTTCGCTGCTGATTGAGTATTATGGATCGCGGGCGCTGTTCAGCTTCACCAGTGTCGTGCATGCCAGCCTTGTTCTGGTAACGCTTTGGCGGATGCGGACAACCGAATCCGTGCCGGCCCAGCGCCGCTCGCGGTTTGTCGGATTGCTGCGCACGTCGTCCTATATGGTGCGGCTGGCAGCTCGTAAACGACGCACCGCCAAAAGAGGTGCAAAGAAGAAAAACGGATAACAAAATTTCTTGTTGCCACAGGGCGACAAGTGCAATCGATGGCGTTATAGAGGGCGCATGAAAATAATAACAACAACTGATGATCTGGCAGAAGCCTGCCAGCAATTAGCCAAACATGATTTTGTCACTGTTGATACCGAGTTTTTGCGGGAATCGACCTTCTGGCCCATTTTATGTCTGATACAGGTCGCCGGACCTGAAGATGAGCTGATTATTGATTCCATGGCCGAAGGCCTTGATCTTGCCCCGTTTTTTGAACTGATGGGTGATGAGAGTGTCACCAAGGTTTTTCATGCGGCGCGACAGGATATCGAAATCATCTACAAACTTGGTGAGCTTATTCCGCATCCGGTATTTGATACCCAGGTCGCGGCGATGGTTTGCGGTTATGGCGACAGCATCGCCTATGACCAGCTGGTCAAGCGCATCAACGGTGCCCATATCGACAAAACCTCACGTTTTACCGACTGGTCGCGCAGGCCGCTCAGCCAGAAACAGCTGGACTATGCGCTGGCCGATGTGACCCACCTGCGGGATGTATATCATTCACTGACTGAAAGCCTTGCAAAAAACGGCCGTGCCCATTGGGTCGCCGAAGAAATGGGCGTTTTAACCAACGTTCGAACCTATGATATGCCGGTTGAGGAAGCCTGGAAGCGGTTGAAGATGCGGGTGCGCAAGCCGCTTGATTTTGCCATCATGCGGGCGGTGGCCGAATGGCGGGAGAGCGAAGCGCGCGCTCGCGATATTCCGCGCGGACGGGTTATCAAGGACGATGCGATTTATGAAATTGCCCAGCAGCGACCAAAAAATGCCGAGGCGCTTGGCCGGTTGCGCGCGGTACCACGTGGCTTTGAACGTTCGCGCCATGCGGCGGCACTGCTTGAGGTGATAAATACCGCAATGCAAACGCCAAAAGAGGATTTGTTGCCGGTGCCGCGCCCCAGCCGTTCGCCGGAAGGGGCGGGTGCTGCAACCGAAATGCTCAAGGTGCTGTTGAAATTAACCGTTGAACAACATGGTGTTGCAGCAAAGGTGATTGCGACCGTTGATGATCTTGAAAAAATTGCCGCCAATGATGATGCCGATGTGGCCCCTCTGAAAGGCTGGCGGCGCGATATGTTCGGTGAAAATGCCCTGAAACTGAAAAACGGCCAGCTGGCACTCGGGTTTAAGGATCGTAAAATTTCGCTGATTGAGCTGGATAAATTCGACGCCGCCGAGTGACGGACAGGGCAATAAGCTGGCGCGAGCCCATTGCCAGCCATTGCCAGCCCGAAAACGGTCCCATTGCCGCACGGCAAAGCGGAATAAAAATAAAAAACCCGGATTTGCGGGGTGTGGCTGAAACTAGCAACAGGGCAAATCCGGGAAGCGCGAACGGGGAGGGGACGTTCGCGAATGGTTTAAGGATAGCGCGCCACATAGGTGCCGAGCATAAGATCGTGCAACAGCTGTTTTTTGGGCGAGAACAGCGAGACCAGTAAAAGCGGCGGGAATGACGCAAAAACCCAGAACAGCACCCCGTGCAACATCGCCAGAAACGGGTCGACGCGACCGCCCTCAATTTTGCGAATTCTAATGCCCATGACAGCCATGCCAACGGTTGCCTGATTGGGTCCGCCCATGGTCATTGCCAGATAACCAACCGCCACAAGTGCTGGCAGAATGGTATAAAGCAACCAGCCAAGACCAAAGGTCAAAAGCCCAAGAATGCCGACAACAATCGCAAACGGTATGCTCAGCAGAATAACAATTGCATAGTCGATGAAAAACGAGAGTATTCGCGCTGTGCGTACACCATCCAGCTGTTCCGGGGTGACCGGCTGCGGATTTAACTCGTCATAATCGTATGCGTGGGAATATTCACGGTCCATCGTCATATCTCTCCTTGTGACTGAGATGTGGGGAGGTGAATGTGGCGATTCAAGGGGTGAAGCTGATGAGCCACAAAACCGCTGGATATATGATAAGAACATCCACCAAGTCGTCTTTCCGGCGAAGGCCGGAATCCACGCGACTATCATTTTGTTCGGAGTGGGTGAGTTTTTCTTGAGGCTTCGATATTGTTCTTGTCACACAGTAATGGTTCTGCAGAAACACCCGTGGATCCCGACCTGCGTCGGGATGACAGAACATGGTTGATTTGTATATCTATTAGTCTTGAATCTGAATTTCTAAACTAAATCAAATTCGATTTGGGTTGATGCCTTAATTTCTCCAATGTGATTCCAAAAGGCGAGCAGCAATTCAACTTTCACTTGCATTCCCTATAGTAATAAAATAATTGAAATTTGTTACACTACCAAACTTGTGATTGTTCCAAATCTTTCTGGGATTAACCTTTAATGAATTATAATGAAATGAGAATGGCAATAATGGGGATGGTCATTGTTGACCCCAAAATTGGACTTGCAATAAGGAAGTCGCTGATAGAGAGAATTGACTCTAGTCAGCGAAATACCGAGCTAGAAAATTTTTTGGACAGTTTATTGCAATTGGAGCGTACTATCATTGAAGCTCAACCAACAAACAAGATCGCAGAATCCCGTGTAAAATGCTTACAAAATTTTGAGATATTAGCAATGAAGCATGGGGCAATTTGAACAAGCATCTTTTATTTAATAGAGCATTGTAGTATCCTTGTAACAAGGGGTGTGGCAATGAAACTTCAAGAAACATATGATATGGTTCTCAGATTCGCAATCTGCCAAACAGAAGAGCAAGTTTCTCAAATTGCTTTAAAAGAAGCGTCACGATTCGGTGTTGATTACTACTTTGCCGGCACAATACCTCCAGAAGATTCGACACCAACACAACAATTGGAGCATGTTATCGGAGGGTCTTGGCCTTCTGGGTGGGGTGAGCGGTATTTTAAGCATAACTATTTACGCACAGATCCAACGATTGAACATGTTAGAAGCAATAATTCGCCGTTAATCTGGAAAAATTTGGAGAAATCTCCTCGATTTCGTAATGTTGTCATGGACGAAGCCAGAGATTTTGGCCTGAATCATGGGATAACAATTCCACAATTCTCTCTTGATGGCGTCAAGATTGGAATTAGCTTTGCTGGCCAGAACATGGACATTGCTGACCCCAAATTACAAACTAGCCTTACCGTTATTGGTGCCTATACTGTGTCATCGATACTACGAGTCCTTCAACGTAATTATCGAAGCGAAATAATAAATTTAACCGAACGAGAACGAGAGGTTTTGTATTGGATATCCGAAGGTAAAACTAGCCGTGATATCAG
The DNA here is from genome assembly GCA_027000565.1 of Rhizobiaceae bacterium. Lineage (GTDB taxonomy): Bacteria > Pseudomonadota > Alphaproteobacteria > Rhizobiales > Rhizobiaceae > SZUA-100. Next base: position 8,222 of record JALTNS010000425.1, read on the forward strand.
TGCTATTCTTTCTATTGCAAAGCCTACTGTTGAAAAGCATTTCACAACATTACAGCACAAGCTTTGCGCACAAAACCGTACTCATGCTGTTGCGGAAGCAATGCGGCGCGGTCTGCTTCGGTAGGTATTATTTATTATACTTATTACCTGAGATTTCTCCTGTTAACCCTATTAGCACGGCAACAACGAGGAGAAATGAAATGATAACCATTGTAAATTCGAATAACATTCATCAATTTGGCCCCGAAATGGAGCAAGTTTACAAACTTCGAAACCAGGTTTTTGTTCAAGAAAAAGGATGGGCCAACCTCGCACGCCCGGACAACAGGGAAATTGATCAATTTGACAATGCAGATGCTGTGCATATGCTCTGCTTGATTGACGGCAATTTGGTCGGTTACCAGCGGATGTTGCCCACAACCAAGCCTTACCTCCTAAGTTCTGTATATCCGCAATTGTGTGAAGACGAATTACCAAATGATTCTACGACGTGGGAATGGACCCGGTATGCTGTGTTGAAAGAGCATCGTGCTCGCGGTCGAATTCTTAGCCCGGTAGCAAATCACTTGCTGTCGGCAATCGTTGAATGGGGACTTCAGAACAACATCACGTCTGTGGTTATTGAAATGCAACCACTATGGCTGCTGCGACTTGTTCAACTCCATTTCCGTGTGTTTCCACTTGGAATTGCTCAGGTCATTGATGGTGAAGAAGTTTTGGCCGTTCAAGCGTTTTTTGATGCAAGAACTCTTAGTCGATTGCAGGAGGTGCGCGGAAACTCTGTTCCGTCCATTACACAAATCTCATCAATGGTCGGTTGATGAAGGCCGGTGACTCAAAGGATAATGAAATGCTACAACATCAACAAAATGTAGAACTGGCACCCGATGAAAGTACGGGAAACGTGAATGAATATGAACTTGGAGACCATGTTCGAATTGCGCTCAAACTGGCTTTAAAAGCAGAAAAACCGCTTCTTGTACATCTACTTGAAATGGCTTTGCTTGAGACAGACTAAAATCATCATTTTGTATTCATTAGTAACCTGATCGGCTTTGTCATTTGCAAAGCTGATTAGGTGTAGTAGTTCATCTACCACTTGATAGACGCAACCAGAAAATCAGTAACTGTCAGATATCATCTGAACACACCCATCTCATTATTTGATCGAAGCCTCCCCGTTTGTTTCGCTCATGGCCAATCGGGATATTTTTGCGTACTTTTCTGCATTACCTGTCCCTACCCCTTCAACATCTCCGCCACGCGCGGGGCAAAATAGGTCAAAATCCCGTCGGCCCCGGCGCGTTTGAAGGCCAAAAGACTTTCCATCATCACCCGTTCGCCATCAACCCAGCCATTGGCATGGGCTGCCTCAATCATCGAATATTCGCCGGAGACCTGATAGGCATAGGTCGGCATGGCAAATTCGTCTTTCATGCGTCGAATGATATCGAGATAGGGCAGGCCGGGCTTGACCATCAACATGTCCGCACCTTCGGCAATATCGGTTTCCGCCTCGCGCATGGCTTCGTCAGAATTGCCCGGATCAATGTAATAGCTGCGTTTGTCACCCTTCAACAGCCCGCCGGTATTAATCGCCTCGCGATAGGGACCATAAAAGGCTGATGCGTATTTTGCGGTGTAGGACATGATCGAAACATCCTGAAAACCGGCCCCGTCCAGCGCCTCGCGGATAGCTCCAATACGTCCGTCCATCATGTCGGATGGTGCGATGACATCGCTGCCGGCCTCCGCCTGCAACAGGGCCGCGCGGGTGATCTGCTCAACTGACGCATCATTGACGATTATGCCGTCCTGCAAGATACCGTCATGGCCGTGGTCGGTAAACGGATCAAGCGCCGCATCGGTGATAATGCCAATTTCCGGCACCGCTTGCTTGACCGCGCGAATGGTCTGGCAAATCAGATTGTCCGGGTTGAGAATTTCCGAACCGGTTGCGTTACGCCTGGACAAATCCACATTGGGAAAAGGCGCGATCGCCGCAATGCCGAGTTTCGCCATGCGTTCAACCTCACGCACCAGCATGTCGACCGAATAGCGTGATATGCCCGGCATGGCGTCAATTTTTTCTTCGCGACCATCGCCTTCAATGACAAATACCGGCCAGATCAGGTCATCAACGGTGAGGGTGTTTTCACGCACCAGCCGCCGTGACCAGTCTGCTTTGCGATTGCGCCGCAACCGCCGATGGCCGGTTATCTCGTCAACCGAACGGGATTTCGAAAAAGGCTGGTGCTTGTTCATGGTCACAACTTTACACTTGTACAATTTACCGGGTTGTAACATGGGCGGGCAGGGTTTTGGAAGTGGAAGAACGGAACGTTAAAAAATCTTATCTGAATTATCTGAAAA
>JALTNS010000426.1 GCA_027000565.1 Rhizobiaceae bacterium
CGAAATGGCCGTGGGTGTTTATGTGGGATATGACACCCCGGCTACCATGGGGCGCCGGGCCACCGGTGGAGGCGTGGCGGCCCCAATTTTTACCGCCTTCATGCAAAAAGCCATGGTCGGCAAACCGCCAACACCCTTTAACATCCCCTCGGGCATGAGCCAGATCTGGATTGATCCGACAACCGGGGTCAAAGCCATTGCCGGCGCTGAATCCATTCTGGAAGGGTTCAAGCCTGGCACCGGACCCAATCTGATCACATCGGTAATCGGGGTGGACTCAGATGCATTCCTGAATATCGAAGGGGGCAATACCGACGTCAATGCCGGCCGTGGCGGCCTGTTTTAAACCTTCAAGGTTCATCCCCCACTTTGGTCTCGCCTGACAGGACTTGAGCCGTTGCGCTGGGCCTGCTAGAGCGTGTCACCGATAAGTTCCCCCGGTTGCAAACAAATAAACAGCAGGTCCGATGCGCAGCGAAATTGAGAATATTGTCAGCGAAATCGAGCAGGCCATAACCCTGCTGAGGAGGCATCTTTGACTGGGACAGCGCCCAGGATCGATTGAATGCCCTCAATAAGGCCGCCGAATCCCCCGACCTGTGGGATAATACCGAAAACGCCCAGTCGGTCATGCGTGACAGACAGGAACTGGAAAGTCAGATTGCCACCGTCACCGGTCTGCAAACCAGCCTGAGTGACCATATCGAACTCATTGAAATGGGTGAGGAAGAGGGCGATCCCGATATCGTTGCCGAGGCCGAAACCGCGCTGGCCGCGTTGCAAAAACAGGCCGCACGCCTGCAAATCGAAACCTTGCTTTCAGGCGAGGCTGATTCCAACGATTGCTATGTCGAAGTACATTCAGGCGCCGGGGGGACCGAAAGTCAGGATTGGGCCTTGATGTTGCTGCGCATGTATCAGCGCTGGGCTGAACGTCGCAAATTCAAAGTTGAAATGATGGAATATCATTCCGGCGAAGAGGCGGGAATCAAATCGGCAACCCTGCTGATCAAGGGTCATAACGCCTATGGCTGGCTCAAAACTGAAAGCGGGGTGCACCGGTTGGTGCGCATATCGCCCTTTGACAGCCAGGCACGCCGCCATACCAGTTTTTCTTCGGTGTGGGTCTATCCGGTGATTGATGATTCCATTGATATCGAAATATCGGAATCCGACGTGCGAATTGACACCTATCGGGCCTCGGGGGCCGGCGGACAGCACGTCAACACCACCGACAGCGCCGTGCGCATCACCCACATTGCCACCGGCATCGTGGTGCAGTGCCAGAACGACCGCTCACAACACAAGAACAAGGCGACCGCCTGGCAGATGCTCAGAGCCCGGCTTTATGAAAATGAACTGCAAAAGCGCGAAGAAGCGGCAATGAGCGAAGCGGCCACAAAGTCGGAAATAGGCTGGGGGCACCAGATACGCTCCTACGTTTTGCAACCCTATCAACTGGTCAAGGATTTGCGCACCGGCATTGAAAATACCGCTCCCAATGACGTGCTGGACGGGGATCTGGATGCGTTCATGGAAGGGGCTTTGGCGCTCCGGGTCGGCAAGGAAAGCAACTAGGGCCACGCCCCCGGACAGCGCCCCCGGGGAATTAATGCTCCTAGAGCCTTTTCGGTTTTGATTGAATCAAAACCGGCCTCCAAGTCTTTGTTTGGTCGCGTTTTCGAAACGGATACCAGCCTGCCGGCGCGAGGCCAATACGGGTCCACTTATCCTGAAAACGCTCTAGAGATAGCCATCAACCAGGCCATCGGCGACCAGCAACAGCTTGTGGGGTTCGCGCACCAGCAATTTCTTGCGCCCGCCCTGAACCAGATCGGCGACCTCCCAGGCGCTAAGGATGCGCGAAACCGTGTAAAGGGTCGTGCCTGCCATCTCTGCGATATCGCGTCGACTGACCGGAAAGTCGATCTGCACTCCTTTTTCAACCCGTTTTCCAGACTGGCGCACCAGCCTTAGAATAGTGTGGGCCACGCGGCGCTCGACCTCCTCGGTGGCCATTTCGCGGATGCGGGTATGGGCTTCCTGCAGGCGCGTTCCCACGGCCTGCATGGCGTTGGCGGCCAGCGCCGGGTGCTTTTTCATCAGGGCATCCCACAATTTGGTCGGCCAGCTCAACACCAGGCTGTGCGAAACCGATTTGGCGGTTGCCGGATAAGTATCGCGCTGCAATGCCTTGGCTATTCCAAACAGATCGCCCGGATTGATCATGCGCACAATGATCTGCTGGCCATCGGTGGTGACCTGGGAGACCTTGAGCCGGCCATGGAGCAGCACGAAAAATGAATTGGCAGGATCGCCCTGACTAAAGGCTGTTTCGTTGGGACCAAGCAGGCTGCTGCTGGAGCCTTCCAGGATATTTTGCAGATCTTCGTCACTCATGGAACCAAAAAGCGGGAATTCCCTGAGCAGAACACGGTTGATCGGTATCAATATATCAATTCCAAAATTTTGAATGACGACGGGTCATCTATATCCGAATTTTTCCCGATGCTGGCATTTTGTTTGATCTGGAGCAAACTTGGCGCCGGGCAAGCCGGTATAAGGGCACTGGTTGGCCAAGCCGTCAGCCGCAAATGGTGCTTTTTGGCAAAGTTGGCGCGTTTCATGATTGCATATATCTGCTCAGTCCTGCGCCGGCCCAAAAAAGGAGCGGCTTTTGTACGCCGGGCGCTGCTTTGTTTGCTCAGCGTGGCGCTGTTGCTGGCCCAAACATCACCTGCA
>JALTNS010000427.1:0-4415 GCA_027000565.1 Rhizobiaceae bacterium
ATCGATTTTGGCCGACCCCGGGGTCTTCTTTCTGAAAACTGATTCATGATTTTGTATCTGATGTTTTTGATTTGGATTTGATATTCGAGACAAAAATAATATTGCAGCTATTATGCTCGAAAAAAAACTGGAAAACACAAAACACCTATAAATCAATATGATAGATAAATAAATACAAAAATGGAAAATATTTTTAAAAAAATTGAAAAAATACCCCCCACTGTTATGCTTGTCCTGAGATTTGATGACAGGTGAAGCAGTATGACTGGCCAAAACCCGGTATTTATTCCCGGCCCTACAAACATCCCAGACCGTTTACGGCAGGCTATGGCAATTCAGACCATAGACCACCGGGCGCCGGATTTTGCGAATTTGCTTGATCCTTTGTTTGAAGATTTGAAAAAAATATTCAAAACAAAATCGGGAACTGTAATCACATTCCCGGCCAGCGGTACAGGTGGATGGGAAGCGTCTGTAACCAACACGCTTTCACCCGGTGACAAGGTGTTGATTGCCCGTTACGGCATGTTTTCTCATCGCTGGATTGATCTTTGCCAGCGTCAGGGACTTGATGTTGAGGTGATCGAATGCGAATGGGGCAGTGGCGCGCCTGCCGATATTTTTGCTGAACGGCTGGCGGCCGACAAAGGGCACAATTTCAAGGCTGTTCTGGTAACTCACAATGAAACCGCAACAGGCGTTCGAAGTGATATTGCAGCTGTTCGCCGGGCGATGGATGCATCATCCCATCCGGCACTTTTGTTTGTTGATTGCGTATCTTCTCTAGCATCCATGGATTTTCGCATGGATGAATGGGGTGTTGATCTGGCTGTTTCAGGCTCACAAAAAGGTTTTATGCTGGCAACCGGAATGGCCATAGTCGGGGTATCCCAAAAGGCGCTGGCTGCTATGGAAACGGCAAAATGCAAGCGCTGTTTCTTTGATTTCCGCGATATGGGCGAGGCCAATGCAAAGGGTGGTTTTCCCTATACGCCACCAATTCAGTTGCTGGCCGGTCTTCGCGAAAGTTTAGACATGCTGTTCGAAGAAGGTCTTGAAAATGTGTACGCACGACATTTTCGGATCGCCGAAGGCGTGCGCAGGGCAGTCGGCGCCTGGGGGCTGAAACTGTGCGCCAAGTCAGCGGACCTGAATTCCGATACGGTCAGCGCAATATATGTACCGGACGGATTTGACAGCAATGTGCTGACTGACCACGCCTATGATGCCTACAACGTATCTTTTGGCATTGGCCTTGGTGAGATGAACAAGAAGGCGTTTCGCATTGGACATCTTGGGTCATTGACCGATGTTATGGCACTTTCTGGACTTGCGACAATTGAAATGGCCATGAAAGATTTGAATTATCCGGTTGAACTCGGGTCCGGAGTTTCAGCTGCTCAGGATTATTACCGGACCTCAACAAGCATGCTGCTTTCAAAGGTTGCTTGAATATGGCTGAGACGAACAAGATGTATATCCCCACAATAGATGATGTACTGGCAGCACACAGTCGCATCCAGCCTTACATCCATAAAACGCCCGTGCTGACCAGCAAATATATGGACCAGTTGACCGGCGCTGAACTTTTCTTCAAATGCGAAAATTTCCAGAAAGCCGGGGTTTTTAAGGCCCGGGGTGCCTCCAATGCAGTTTTTGGACTTGCTGATGACAAGGTTGAAAAAGGCGTTGCCACCCATTCTTCCGGCAATCATGCATTGTCTTTGAGTTATGCGGCTGGTCGTCGTGGAATTTCATGCACAGTGGTCATGCCGCGCACCGCACCCGATGCCAAAAAGGCAGCCGTGCGTGGATATGGTGGCAAGGTAGTTGAATGCGAACCAAGCACCTCGTCGCGCGAAGCCGTATTTGCTGAAGTGGTTGCGGAATCCGGTGCTGATTTTGTTCACCCCTACAATGACCACCGGGTCATAGAAGGGCAGGGTACCTGCTCGCTGGAATTGCATGAAGAGGTCGGCCCGCTGGATGCTGTCATTGCGCCAATCGGCGGTGGCGGCATGGTGTCCGGCACCTGTTTGACCATGTCAAATATCTCGCCATCCACCAAGATTTATGCCGCAGAACCAAAAAATGCCGATGATGCCTACCGCTCGTTCAAGGCCGGATACATTATCGCCGATGATGCACCGCAAACGATTGCCGATGGTCTCAAGGTTCCGCTCAAAGACCTCACATGGCATTTTGTTTCCAATCATGTGGAAGATATATTGCTCGCCACCGAGCAGGAAATCATCGATGCGATGTACCTGATCTGGCAGCGCATGAAGATAGTCATGGAGCCGTCATCTGCCGTGCCCCTGGCGACAATTATCAAGAATAAAGAACTGTTTGCCGGAAAACGGGTTGGTGTCATCGTTACCGGCGGCAATGTCGACTTGAAAAAACTGCCCTGGATGGGCCTTTAAACGCATAACGGAGTGCCCCAATGAACAAACACGTTGATTTAAACGACTACGAAGTCGGTTATGATATTCCGGCCAAACCCGGCATGGATGAAGCAGATATTCAGACCCCGTGTCTGGTCCTCGACCTTGATGCCTTGGAACGCAATGTAAAGAAGATGGGCGATCTGGCCAAAGAAATGGGCGTGCGTCACCGGGCCCACGGCAAGATGCATAAATCGGTTGATGTCGCCAAACTGCAGGAAACCCTTGGTGCTTCCGTCGGTGTTTGCTGTCAGAAAGTATCCGAAGCCGAGGTTTTTGTCCGCGGTGGTATCAAGGATGTAATGGTTTCAAATCAGGTGCGCGATCCGGCCAAGATAGACCGTCTTGCCCGCATGCCAAAGCTTGGCGCACGCATTCTTGTATGCGTTGATGACCCTGAAAATGTCGCCGATTTGTCCGCTGCTGCACAAAAACATGGCACCGAGCTCGAATGCCTTGTGGAGATTGATTGTGGTGCCGGGCGCTGTGGCGTTTCAACATCGCAGGATGTGGTCAATATTGCCAAGTTGATTGATGCCGCTGACGGTTTGAAATTTGCTGGCATACAAGCCTACCAGGGCGCGATGCAGCACATGGACCTTTACAATGATCGCAAGGAAAAAATCGACATTGCAGTTGAGCAGGTGTCGAATGCGGTCAATGCACTCAAATCGCAAGGTCTTGAGTGCGACATTGTTGGTGGCGGTGGCACCGGCTCCTATTATTTCGAAGGCAATTCAGGCGTTTATAACGAATTACAGTGCGGATCTTATGCGTTCATGGATGCCGATTATGGCCGCATCCTCGACAAGAATGGCCGTCGCATCGACGAAGGTGAATGGGAAAATTCACTGTTCATATTAACATCGGTAATGAGCCATTCCAAGGCTGACAAGGCAATTGTCGACGCCGGATTAAAAGCGCAATCGGTCGACAGCGGTTTGCCAACGGTGTTTGGCAGAAATGACAAGGTTGAATATTTGAAATGTTCTGATGAGCATGGTGTCGTTGGCGATCCTGACGGAGTCTTGAAAGTCAATGACAAAATCCGCCTGGTCCCCGGTCATTGCGACCCGACCTGCAACGTTCACGACTGGTATGTGGGTGTGCGTGACGGCAAAGTTGAAACCGTCTGGCCGGTATCTGCCCGTGGCAAGGCTTATTGAGGCGATCGCGATGTTAGTAGTTACCGAAGATGTTTGCAAAAAGGTTATCGGACGCAAAGATGCATTTATAGCGGTAGAATCGGTTTTTGCCGCCATGGCCAGTGGTGACGCCTATAATTTTCCGGTCATTCGCGAGGCGATTGGTTATGCTGATGCGCTTTACGGCTTCAAGTCCGGATTTGATCGAAAGGGTTTGACCCTTGGATTGAAGTCCGGCGGTTACTGGCCGGGTAACATGGAAAAAGGTCTGACCAATCACCAGTCGACAATCTTCCTGTTTGATCCTGATACCGGGCAACTGGATGCGCTTGTCGGCGGCAACTACTTAACTGCGGTTAGAACCGCCGCATCCAGTTCCGTATCCATTGCCCATCTGGCGCGCAAGGATGCGAAAGTTCTGGGCATGGTCGGGGCAGGGCATCAGGCCGGTTTTCAACTGCGCGCAGCAGCAGAACAGCGTGAGTTTGAAAAAGTAGTCGCCTGGAATTTCCATCCGGACATGTTGCCTGCACTTGGCAAAGTCGCGGAAGAGGTTGGCCTGCCGTTTGAGGCTGTCGAACGTGAGCAACTGGGCGCTGAGGCAGATGTTATCATATCGATTACTTCAGCCCACGAACCGTTGATGATGAAAGAATGGGTAAAACCTGGCACACACATCGCCTGCATGGGCACTGATACGGCTGGCAAGCAGGAAATTGACCCTGAACTGATAGCATCAGCAACCCTGTTTACCGATGAAGTCGCCCAGTCAATTACCATTGGCGAAACCCAACCTGCGATTGCCGCCGGATTCATCAAGGAA
>JALTNS010000427.1:4425-10565 GCA_027000565.1 Rhizobiaceae bacterium
ACCCGGGCAGGGTCTCGGATGAGGAAATTACCATATTTGATGGAACTGGAGTTGGCTTGCAGGATTTGGCAGTTGCTTCGGTTGCCGCCCGCCTGGCGCAGGAGAAAGGTGAAGCACAGAACGTAAAACTTTGATTGTTACGGTGTGAAACGCTGAAAAACATCAAAGTCGTAAACGACCGCGTTAGAACCAGAATGTTTGAAAACCCACTGAAGTTCGCCTCACTATCACGAGGTAACAGAAGGGGTGTTTTCAAGAATTCCGAACTGTGGGGCACAGTTTCGGTTTGGATGGCAGCCACATACTCGCAAGGCATGTGGTTGCCGTTTCAAAAACAACCGGCACAGCCGGGAAATAGCCCCCACAAGCGTTTGAATGTTCAGATCAGAATTTTGAATTTCAAGCGAAGTTAAATGAAGGGTTGCGATATGCATCCCGACCATGTGCGCAACCGCGTATCAACCGGCCAATGCAGGCCAAAAGTCAAGTGGAGGAAAATACTATGACTTCGAAATCCAACAGACGCGATTTTTTGAAAAAATCAGCAATTGGCGTTGCCGCCGCCGGAACCCTGGCCGCGCCTTCAATAGCAACAGCTGCCGGTGATACAATCACCTGGAAACTACAGACCAGCTGGCCAGGTGGCATTGGTCTGCAAATATTCAAGGATTGGTGTAATTCGATTGAGGAACGCTCAAATGGACAATTGAAATTCATCCCCTTCGGCGCAAAAGACGTTGTAGGTGATTTTCAACTGTTTGACGCCGTAAAAAATGGTGTGCTCGATGCGATGAATCCATTCACGCTTTATTGGGCTGGCCGCATTCCGGCAGCCGTGTTTTTGAGTTCATATCCAATGGGCCTGCGCAATCCACATGAGTGGGATACGTTTTATTATGGTCTTGGTGGTCTCGAAATGGCCCGGGACCTGTTTGCCAAGGAAGGCATGTATTATGTCGGCCCGGTGCAGCACGGACCAAACATTATCCACTCCAAGGTTCCGATTCGCTCGGTCGATGATTTCCGTGGTCGTAAAATGCGCCTGCCCGGCGGCATGGTGGCAGAAGTATTCCAGGAACTGGGTGCCAAAACCACGTTGCTTCCAGGATCGGAAATCTTCCCGGCCCTCGAAAAAGGTACAATTGATGTTGCCGACTATGTTGGCCCGGCAATTAACCTGGCCCTCGGCTTCGATCAGGTCACTGATTATATTTCGATGGGCCCTCCAGGCATGATGTCGGTTTATCAGCCGGTTGACCTTATGGACATCACCGTTGGAATGAAATCATGGAATGCACTGCCAGATAACATGAAAACCTTTGTTGAACTGGAAGTACATTCATATTCAGACCATCACCATGCTTCCATTCAGGCCGCCGACCAGAAGGCCTGGAAGAAGTTTGAAGAAGCGGGAACAGAAGTAACACGTCTAAGTGCTGACGATGTCGAGGTTATCACAGAGATTGCCGTACGTCGCTGGTATGCGTGGGCCAACAAGGACAAGGCTGCTGCGCAAATTTTCAAGACGCAACTTGATTACATGATGTCCGGTTCACTGGGTTATGTGACACCTGAAATGATTGAAGGTCAAAAACTCGATCTTTAATCGTCCACTTGTAGTTCCCCCGGCAAACAGCCGGGGGAATTTCCTCAATATCTATTGCCTGCAATTGGCAATTTATTCCTATGGTCACATCGGAGCGTAAATCATGCCGAGCGTCGAGTTCGTACTTCCGCATTGGTTATATTGGGCCGGGCTTATAGTCTTTCCTCTCATTGCCATGTATTTAGCTAGGCAAATTCAGCCGGAGCCAGGCTCTCGCTCCAATGGAATTGCCTATTTCATCTGGGCCGTTGGCGGTTTTTTTGGTTTTCACCGGCTCTACTTAAAAAACAAATGGGGCATACTATATTGGCCGCTGTTTGGGGTCATCCTTTATGCAAGCTCGATGGAGCGCGAAGCGCGTATCATATATTCTGATGCGGTTGGTGCTGTAAGCGCGATAGAATCGAGCACCGCGCGTTTTGAACGCCGGATAATCAAATCCGACAAGGCACTCGACAAAGCGCAAACAAGAATGGCCGCGTTGCCGGAAGACGATGAGCGTGGCCGCAAACGTCAGCAGCGCGCAATCGACAAGGCAAACAAGAGTAAAGCCGCGGCTGAAGTCAAGATTGTCAATTTATCGGGCGAACTAAAGACTTTGCAGCCTAAAATTGCTGAAGCAGCCGAAAATCGCAAATTTTGGTCGTCAATAGCTTTTAATGCCTTCATTGCAATTCTAGCCTTTATGCTGCTCGATCTGTTCTTGATTCCGGGCATGACCCGCAAGGCGCTGATCTATCTGCAAACCAATCCCGATGAAGAAGTGCAACGCGAGATTCTTGCCGATGACCGCGAACTGGCCGGAACCGGCCTTCCTGGCGTGATTGATCGGATATCCCTGTTTACTGGAGAGTTTGTAGCTCTGTGGTCAGTGATAGCGGTGTTTGTCTATTATTACGAAGTAATCGTCCGTTATGTTTTCAATTCGCCTACCAATTGGGCGCATGAGGGCATGTTCTTGATGTTTGGCATGCAATATCTCATTGCCGGGGCCTATGCGATGTTGAGCGAGAGCCACGTGCGGGTCGATATATTCTACGCGAATTTTTCTCCTCGCGGCAAAGCCGTGGTTGATTTGATGACTTCAGTGTTCTTCTTCATTTTCGCCGGTACCTTGTTGATGACCGGGTGGATTTTTGCCGCCGACTCGGTGCGCCAGAACGAAGTCAGTTTCACTGAATGGGCCATTCAATATTGGCCGGTAAAAATAGTCATTGTTATCGGAGCGGTGCTTCTGATCCTGCAAGGCATTTCAAAACTAATGAAGGATGTGTCACTCGTGATTGCTCCAAACAAGGAGATGACCAATGGGTCTTGAGATCGATATTGGCTGGCTGACACTTTTGATGTTCGGCAGCCTGGTGGTGCTGTTGATGTCTGGCCTTCCGCTGGCGTTTGTAACCGGTGGGGTAGCCGTAATCTTTCTGTTTCTTCTCGGAGATGCGGACACGCTGAACATTGTACCATCACGCATATTTCCGTTGATGACAGACTATCAGCTTTCAGCAATTCCGTTGTTTATTTTCATGGCGGCGATGTTGGAGCGGGCAGGCATCATCAAAAACATGTTTGATGTGATCTACAAGCTTCTTGGCGGCCTAAAGGGCGGTCTGGCTTCGGCAACCATCATTGCATCGACTATTCTTGCTGCAATGGTCGGGGTGATTGGTGCTGCGGTGGTAACAATGGGCATCATTGCGCTTCCTGCCATGTTGCAGCGTCAATATGATCCAAAAATTGCCATGGGCGCTATTATGGCTGGCGGAACCCTGGGCATCCTGATACCGCCATCAATTCTGGCAATCATCTATGCAGTCGTTGCTGACCAATCGGTTGGGGAGTTGTTTGTTGGTGCGGTTATTCCAGGCTTGATGTTGTCCGGGATGTATATCATTTACGTGACTGCACGCAGTTATATCAATCCGAAGCTCGGCCCGCCAATACCGGTAGATGAACGCATTACAGTGCGCGAGAAATTCGCTCTTATGCGCAAGATGGCCGCTCCGATCATGCTGATACTTGTTGTGTTCTCGGCCCTGTTTTCAGGTGCGGCAACACCGGTTGAAGCCGCAGGTATTGGAACATTTGGCTCGTTTATTGTTGCGGCACTGCACGGACAACTGGACTGGCGTACCATTCGCGATGCCTGTGTTACGACGCTGAAAGCCTCTTCGATGGTAATCTGGATCATGTTTGGCGCAACCATCTTTGTTGGTCTTTATGTGCTTGAAGGTGGACAGCAGTTCGTTACTGGCGCGCTAGATGCAACCGGACTTGGTCGTTGGGGCATATTAATTCTGATGATGGTTATCCTGATTGTGCTTGGCATGTTTCTGGACTGGGTTGGCATCCTGCTTTTGGCTGTGCCAATTTTTGTACCAATTATCAAGGATCTGGGCTTTGATCCGCTGTGGTTCGGGGTGCTTTATCTGGTCAATATGCAGATGAGCTTTCTGTCGCCACCGTTTGGGTATGCGCTATTCTATCTTCGAGGGGTGGCGCCTTCGTCAATACCGATGTCGGATATATTCAAATCAGCGCTGCCGTTCCTGGCAATTCAATTGCTCGGCCTGACGCTGCTGATGATATTCCCCAAGCTGATTACCTGGTTACCGGGACTGGTTTACGGATAAAACAAAAAGCCGCCGGACCAGTTCCGGCGGCTGGTTTTCAAGATGTGATCACACTATAGCGCCATGTGTCGATTGACGTCTTTATATAGCAGGTAGCGAAAGTTGCTGTTGCCGCCTGCATAACAGGCTTGCGGGCAAAACGCCCTAAGCCACATGAAATCACCGGCCTCAACCTCAACCCAATCCTTGTTGAGCAGGTAGACCGCCTTGCCTTCCAGCACATAAATGCCGTGTTCCATCACATGGGTTTCGGCAAAGGGAATGACCCCGCCGGGCTCAAAAGTAACAATATTCACATGCATGTCGTGGCGTGTGTCTGCGGGATCAACAAACCGGGTCGTGGCCCACTTGCCATTGGTATCTGGCATCGCGATTGGCTCAATTTGGCTGTCATTGGTAACAAATGCCTCCGGGGCTGAAATGCCTTCCACCCATTCATAGGATTTTCTGATCCAATGGAAGCAAACATTATTTTTGCTGTTGTTCTTGAGTGTCCAGTTCACGGTTGGCGGGATATAGGCATAGCCGCCTGATGTCATCTCATGGCCCTCGCCAGCAATAGTGAGCGTCATTTCCCCTTCTGTGACAAACAAAACGGCTTCGCTATTGTCGTCGGCATCCGGGTTGTCAGAACCGCCACCGGGGCCGACTTCCATGATATATTGAGAAAATGTTTCGGCAAACCCTGACAGGGGACGGGCCAGTACCCAAAGCCTCGTATTTTGCCAGTGCGGCAGATTGCTGGTGACAATATCAGACATCACACCGCGCGGGATAAATGCATATGCCTCGGTAAATATCGCCCGCCCTGTATGGATTTGCGACTGCGGTGGCAGACCGCCCTTAGGCGCGTAATAATTGGTCATTTCAGCAGTTCTCCAATGCGCAGACGGGCAATTTTTTCAACCTGACGGCAGGCGGTATTCAATTCGGCTTCCCGATCATTGTTGATACGGGTCTCAAAGGCATTGATAATCTGGTTTTTGTTCAGTCCTTTAACCGCGATTATAAATGGAAAACCGAACTTTGTGGTGTATGCCTGATTCAAATCAGAAAACCGCGCCCGTTCGCTGTCAGTCAACGCATCAAGACCGGCGGAGGCCTGTTCACTGGTAGATTCAACTGTTAACCGTTTGGCTGTGGCAAGTTTACCGGCGAGATCCGGGTGGGCATTTAAAACCTCAAGCCGTCGTTCGTCACTGGCACCGCGAAATTTGGCGGCCATTGCAGCACAAAGACCGACTGCGGTATCATTTGCCGGCCCCAGTTCATCGTCAAACGCCTGTTCGGCAATCCACGGTGAGTGTTCATAAACGCCACCAAATTTTGCCACAAATTCATCGCGGCTCAGTTGCGAGGGGTAAATTGAGCGCGGGCTTGGCGGATGATTGTCCTTCCAGTGTCTGGCAATTTTGTCTCGGCGGGCAAACCATACGTCTTCGTGGGATTTGGCATATTTAACAAAGCGTTCCAGCGCTGCAAATCGTCCCGGACGTCCTGCCAGTCGACAGTGCAGCCCGATATTCATCATTTTTGGTGCGCCGCTTTTGCCTTCCGCATAGAGCACATCGAATGTGTCCTTCAAATAGGTGAAAAATGGATCGCCCGAATTAAAACCGGCCGGAATGGCAAATCGCATATCGTTGGCATCAAGGGTGTAAGGGATGATCAACTGGTTGCGATCACCGTGGCGATACCAATAAGGCAGTTCATCGCTATAGGAATCTGAGACGTAATCAAAGCCACCTTCTTCCGTCGCCAGATCAACCGTGTTGAGCGAACACCGCCCGGTGTACCAACCGCGCGGCCGCTCGCCCGTAACTTCCGTATGCATGGCAATTGCCGCCAGCATGTCGGCGCGCTCGTCTTCCGGGGAATAATCCTTATACTCAGTCCATTTC
>JALTNS010000428.1:0-1067 GCA_027000565.1 Rhizobiaceae bacterium
CGGAGAATCGCTCTTTAATGACGGCGTTGGTGTGGTGCTGTTCACGATCCTTGTTGCCATTGCAGTTGGTGCCGGGGACGCGCCCATTGAACCAGTTCAGGTTGCGGAACTGTTTTTTGTTGAAGCTGGTGGCGGTGCTGTCCTTGGTCTGTTGACCGGATGGCTGGCCTATAAGGCGATGGCAAGCATCGATGAATACTCCCTCGAAATCCTGATTACGCTTGGAGTAGTGGCCGGAACCTATGCGCTGGCGCAGCGGTTTCATCTTTCCGGTCCGATTGCCGTGGTGATTGCAGGTTTGCTGATTGGCAATCATGGCGCCCGTCATGGCATGAGCGAACTGACCCGAAATCACCTGTTCGGATTTTGGCAAATGATCGATGAAATTTTGAACTCTGTGCTGTTTTTGCTGATTGGGCTGGAAATACTGGTCATTTCACTTGAGCCTTCTTTCGCATGGATTGCTGCATCAAGTGTGCCGATTGTACTTGCTGCGCGCTATATTTCTGTTTCCCTGCCAATTTTGTTGTTGTCTATCAAACAGACCTTTGCCAGTGGTGCAATTCCGGTTTTAACCTGGGGTGGTTTGCGTGGCGGCATATCGGTTGCATTGGCGCTGTCGCTGCCAGCAATACCGGAAAAACCGCTGATTTTGATTGCTACCTATGCGGTTGTACTGTTCTCGATCATTGTGCAGGGATTGACGGTTAAAACTGTGGTCAATCGATATGTTGATCCAAAATTATTGTGAGCAGTTTGATGCAGCGTCGTTACGTTATTCTTGACGTCTTTACTGACAGGGCGTTTGCCGGGAATCCGCTGGCGGTGGTTCTCGATGGGGCAGGGCTGAACGACAATCAGATGCAAATGGTTGCCGGTGAGTTCAATTTGTCGGAAACGGTGTTTGTAACATCTTTTGACAAGGATGGATCGGCTGCAGTCATTCGTATTTTCACTCCATCGCAGGAATTACCGTTTGCCGGACATCCAACCGTCGGAACTGCAACCTTGCTGGCGCGAGAATATATCCAAGGCGCTCCGGAGATGGCTACAGCAATCAGCCACAA
>JALTNS010000428.1:1077-2733 GCA_027000565.1 Rhizobiaceae bacterium
CAACATTTGGCCTGCCACAAATATCCACACAGATTGGTGAATGCGGGTCGACAGATATAATCGCCAAGGCACTTGGGCTTTCTGCCGAGGACATTGGATTTGGTAATCACCAGCCTGGACAATGGTCTGCGGGCGTTCCTTTTTCTCTGGTACCGGTTGCAAGTGCTGCTGCTGTTGCAAACATACGACCCGACACCAGCGTTTGGGCCGAGGCCTTTGGTGAGGGGCACCACAATAATGCCTTTGTTTACAGCCGGGAATGTGTGGATAGCAAAAACCATTACCATGCCCGGATGTTCTGGCCAGGGGCAGGTGTGAGCGAAGACCCTGCAACCGGATCGGCAGTTGCGGCATTTTCCGGGGTTTTGGAAAAATTTGAGCCATTGAAAAATGGACCAAACAATTTTGTCATTGAGCAGGGCTATGAGATGGGGCGTCCATCTTTAATAAGCTTGACGCTGATCATCGGTGATGGTGTGCTGAAATCAGCGCGAATTGGTGGTCATGCGGTAGAAGTGGCGCGCGGTGTGATTTCAGTTTAGTATCCAGATTCAATATTTGCCGAGCAGGGATAAGCATGATTGCAGGATATGAAAAATCACAGTTTTCCTCAAATGCGATTGATGGAAAACCGGCGGCTTTTGATGTTTATACAAAAGGCGAGGGGCCGGTGGTTGTCATTATTCAGGAGCTTCCCGGCATCGGCATGGAGACCTTGCGACTGGCTGACAAACTAATCGCCAAAGGTTTCAGGGTGGTCATGCCTCACCTGTTTGGGCCACTGGGTCGTTTGTCGTTTGTCGGAAATATTACCCGTATTTTTTGCATGCGGCGTGAGTTCACAATTTTTGCCAAAAACAAATCAAGCCCGATTGTAAAATGGTTGAAGGCACTTTGTGTGCATGTTCGCGACAAATATGAGGTTGAAGGCGTTGGTGTTATTGGCATGTGTCTGACCGGAAATTTCGCAATTTCACTCATGGCTGACGACAGTGTGCTTGCTGGAGTTGCTTCACAGCCATCCTTGCCGCTGTTTTCGCAATCGTCTCTGCATATGTCAGATCAAGAGATTGCCGATGTGCGTAAGCGGCTGGAAGACCACGGGCCTATGCTGGCATTTCGTTTCAAGGGCGATAAACTATGCACCGCGACCAAGTTTGAAGCGCTGGATGCTGCATTTAACGGTGATCAGCAGCGCATCAAACTCAATACGATTGAAGGCAACAAGCATGCCCTGTTGACCGTGCATTTTGAGGACGAACCGGGTTCGCCGTCTGACCGGGCGCTCAACGAGATTTTTGACTATTTTTCAGATAGTCTTGGCGGTGCAACTGATAAAACCAGGGGAGATGGATGATGAGCGATGTAGTTCAATCAGAGCGGGCAATAGACCGGTTGTTGGCTGAATATGGCGAAAGCCATCAAAACCCGACCAACAAGGCTATACACTGGATTGCGGTGCCTACCATATTCTGGACCGTTGTTGCGCTGTTCTGGTCAATACCGGTGCCAACGTTTTTTGTCAGCATTCCGATGCTTAATTGGGCAACAATCGCGTTGGCATTGACTGTGGTTTATTATGTTTCAATTTCTCCGCCACTGGCGATTGGCATGTTCTTATTCTCGCTGCTCTGTATTGTGGTCGTTGTGATTTAT
>JALTNS010000429.1 GCA_027000565.1 Rhizobiaceae bacterium
CAAGAATGAAAAACGGAATGGCAAGCAGGGTGTAATGGCCGTCGAAGGCGGAAAACAGCGTTTGCGCCACGGAAGCCAGGGAGGTGTCGGAATAAGCAAGCAGAAACAGGATCGAAGACAGGCCCAGGGCCACGGCAATCGGCACGCCGATCAACATCAGGCTTATGACGATGGCAAAAAGAATAGCAACGGTCATGATCGTGCTCCTCCATTCTCGCCATCTGCGGGCTGATTGAGACCCGCCTCTTCCATCATCTCCTCAGCCTCATGACTGGCAATAATCAGGTCTTCTTTGCCTGTCATTACCCGCCATCCGGCTTCAATGAAACGCCAGGTGATCAGGCTCATTGACAACGGCAGAATGAAATAGGGTATGAACCGCGGCAGCTTTTCATATCGTTCGCCATCATTCAGCCAGGTGGCAAAAAACTGCAGGAAATCGGGCATTGGCACGTCTTCGGTTTCCAGAAAAGCCCGTTTGCCGACAAACGGTAACCAGTAATCGAACGAACCTTTCAACAGCAGCAAAGCGAACACAATGCAAGCAGCGGTCGCCATCAAAGTTATTATTTTTTGAACCGGGCGCGGGAACATTTTTACCGCCACATCAACCCCGATATGGATCGAATGTTTAATACCATAGGCAACACCGAGCAGAACCAGCCAGGCGAACAGGAATACGGTTCCCTCAACTGCCCACAAAATATTGCTGTTGAAAACATATCGGGCGACCACATTGGCAAATGTGATCAGCGTCATGAGCCCGAGCAGAAATGCAATCAGGGTTTCTTCAATGTCGTTGACAATTTTCCCGAATGTGCCCTGCTGATTTGACCCCATGATCCATCCCCTCCCCGGAACTTTCTCGATTATTCTCGCACAATCTGCAATTAAAAATGCGCGGCCAATCTCTCAGCCGCGCATTAAACCTAAATGGTATGAACCAACTTAGTTGTTGGCAGCCTGCGCAGCGGCGATGGTATCGGCACCCACATCTGCTTCAAACTTCTTCCAGACCGGCTTCAGCGCATCAACCCATTTTTGGCGCTGTTCGGCAGTCAGGACACGAACCGGAGAACCCGCAGCAATAACTTTCTGCTTGTTGGCCTCGTTAACAGCGGTCGATTCGCCGTTACGGGTGTCCGTGACTTCCTCAAGAATTTTCAGGAACTGATCACGCACATCAGGCTTCAGGCTGTCGAGCCATTCAACCGACGTCACCACAAGATAATCGATGATGCCGTGGTTGGTTTCAGTCACACCGTCCTGAACCTCAAAGAACTTCTTGCCATAGATGTTGGACCAGGTGTTTTCCTGACCATCGATAACCTTGGTCTGCAAGCCGCCATAAACTTCCTTGAAGGACATTTTTTGCGGGTTGGCACCAAGCTGCTCGAACTGGGCAACCAGCACATCCGATGCCTGAACCCGGAACTTCAGGCCCTTGGCATCTTCCGGATTGACCAGTGGCACATTTGCAGACATCTGCTTCATGCCATTGTGCCAGAACGCCAGACCTTTCAGCCCGCGTTTGACCATCGAATCTTTCAGTTTCTGACCACCTGCCGACTTCTGGAACCGGTCAACCGCGTTAATGTCATTGAACATAAACGGCAGATCAAAAATACGGAATTTTTTGGTGAATTTTTCGAATTTTGACAGCGACGGAGCGGCCAGCTGAACATCACCGTTCAACAATGCTTCGAGCACTTTGCTGTCGTTGTAAAGTGATGAGTTTGGAAACACCTGCATGCAGGCCTTGCCGTTCATTTCTTCATTGACCCGCTTTGCGAGCAATGTTGCGGCGATGCCTTTTGGATGTTTGTCGGTATTGGTCACGTGGCTGAATTTGATAACCACTTCGCCTGGATCACAAGCGGCCTGAGCCAGACTTGATGTCGATGAGGTTGCCAGCAGGCTTGCGGCTGCGGCTGCCATTATTAATGTTCTCATTTTTTTCTCCCTTGAAACTAGACGGATAGTCTCGCATTGAATGGCCCCGAATTGCAACGGGATAAATTAGACTTTGGTAGGGGGAAGGGTGGAATTTATTATTTCAATCAGCAATCTTTTTTCGAATTCAGTTCAAAAGCCATGAAACAGCATATCCAGGGCATTGGTAATTTATTGCGACCGATAAGAAAGGCTCACCACCGGTTTTTTCAGAATCGAAACCGGAACACTTGCCAGATACCGGGTTACCACGACCAGCGACCCGCCATCGATTTCCACAATGAGGTTTAAGGAGGTTTTTAAGGATGCCTGGCTGGATAAATTCAATGGAACGACAATTCTTGTATTCATTCTGTCAGGCAGGCCGGGCTATAAGGCCGGCCTGCCTGAATATCCTTCAAAATTGACCATTTGCACAACCTTCAAATACCTCAGATTGTGGCATCAAAATTGTATGTATTGACCAAGAGGAAGGCCATGCTCGTCAACATGCCGATTTGAACCCTCAATTTCAGCCCGGGTTTGCCGCTTCCACTGCATGCCTTTCGCCTTGTCGTATTTACGGTGCGCACAGGGGCAGTTTGTAAAGTCGCAATCATATTTTATGCGCATATTGCTGTACATACGCCCAACTCAACAGATCAATTCCGCTCAAATCCGCGATTGATTTCCCAATCGGTCACCTGACGGTCGAACTCTTCCTGTTCCCATTCAGCCGCATGGACATAATGGTCAATCACATCATCGCCCATTGCCGCGCGCAGCACTTTCGAATTTTT
>JALTNS010000430.1:0-3836 GCA_027000565.1 Rhizobiaceae bacterium
ACCAATACCCGCACTTGCCAACAGGTG
The DNA here is from genome assembly GCA_027000565.1 of Rhizobiaceae bacterium. GTDB lineage: Bacteria > Pseudomonadota > Alphaproteobacteria > Rhizobiales > Rhizobiaceae > SZUA-100. The sequence continues at coordinate 28 of JALTNS010000430.1, forward strand.
CAAGCAAAATTAGAGCCGTCGGTTTGAATCAATATTACGGGAGACCCAATTCGGGCGGATTGAATTGGATCTCCCTTCACGCCTGCCTTGCACAGGCAAGTCATCACCGAGAATTGCAGGGATCGGTAATGTTTGGTGGGTGCGAATCACATCACAACCCGCCTGTATATACTCTTACTGGTTGCATTTTGTAAATATGCAATTGTTTTTAGTTGTGTTATTTTTACCGATCCAGCACTGATCGCACCTCAACCAGATTGGAACGTACCCGAAGAATGTAAAACCCGATGGTGGTCAGGTGTGCAGGCATAATAAACCCGTCTTCCTTACCATTTGAAATTATCAAAGGGTCCAGTGCCAGCGCGCTTTTTAACTGACCCTCCATATTGTCCCAAATATCGGTCAGGGCACGTTTTTCAATAATGTCCCTGAAATCGCTTCGCGCCGCCTGTAGTAACCCGTAATAAGCATAAAGCTGGCCCATTGATTCCATCCACACGTTGTCGGCACGGGTATCAAACCATCCGCCATTGTATTTTTCAGCACGATCTTTGATTTCGGCAGATGTGGAACCAATATCTTTGGCAATGCGATCAAGAAACTGCATTAAATTGTCAGCACGCGCATCAAAGGTTGCTTTGCATTGCGCCAGATCGTCGTTGTACTTGATGAGTTCGCGTCGGGCCTGACGATAAGAACCCCATGATGTTTGTTTGATATAGGGACTGGTCGTGCCCCAATACCAGTTGAATTCACGGATGTTCAAATCATTTCTGGCCCGTTCCAGATCACTGTTGATCTGCGATGTACCTCTGACGCGTCCCATCACATCGGCAAGCTCAACTGTTACACGGCGAACTGCCCGGTGGGTACCACGCTGGAAAGATGCTTTATTGTCAAACCACGGTGTTGCGTCCCAGGGAATACCAAACAGACCGAGTTTGTATAACAGCGTTCCCGACATCCAGGTATTCTGGTTTACATTGAAGTCGATCAGCGCGGCTGTCACATCTACCAGTGCAGAACGACCGCAGGTTTTGGTGGTCGATTGTCCACCTTCCATGGAGACCTGCTCACCGGCTGCAACCGTCAGATTCTCAAAATTGAAGTTTTTTGTATAGTTGATGTCGAAATTTCGGATGAACGCCGCGTTCCAGAAGAACCAGCCATAGGGAATGAGAATCCCCAGAATGACAATCCCGGCAAGAACCTTCAAAATTCCGTGGGTGCGGTTGTACCATTTTCCAATGGCAACAAACGGCCACAAAAACCACGCTACAATGAACCCGATTCCGCGACCAAGCAGAGCAAATATTCTGGAGAAAAAATCGATAATGGGATCAAGCATTGAGTACCTCTAGAAATCAAACAATCGACGGCGGTAGGCAGCCTTGTTCTTGAAATAGTCTTCTGTGATGCGCTTCACAACATATTCGCGATATTTATCCGGCCAGGTTTGATAATCCCGATAAAATGCCGGTTTGTTGAAAATAAACCGGGACATAAAATCAAACGGCACATAATCGGCGATCAGCCGGTTTACCAGCCATTGGTCCTCATGGCCGGGTTTGGCCCGCGACAGTAAAAACCGTCCTCGGGCATCGATTTCGTCCAGTTCAATTCGAGACCAGTTCGACAATTCGCGCTTCGCCCAGTTCAGGAATGGCAGTGTGCCTTCATCTTCGAATACATCTGTATTGCGATTAACAAAGGACTTGATCCAGCGCCGGTCTTTTTTCGGTTTTTCATCCGGCATAATTTTTGCGCTGATACGCGATACCAGCATTTCGGCCCGGTGTTCAATGAAGTCCGTGCGTTCTATCCACGATCCGCGCGGTACATCAACCCGGCCTGTTTCAAGCAAAAACCGGTAAACCATTTCCTCATCGCGGGCATCAAGATAACTCACCTGCCAAGGACGTGAGCGCTTGAAGCCCGGTGCCGATGGATCGCCGATAACCGTCGTCTGATTGCTATCGATGAAAATGTATAACCCGCCAAAATGCCTGGTCCAAAACGTGTTATGCCGGAATATCACTTCATCCGGCACCAATCGGTTGGTGCGAATATCCCCACAGATTTTAGCGAGTTCCACCATACGGTTAAGCATGTCGTCATTGCGCCAGAAATCCGGCTCTTTTTTCAACCGGTCAACCAGTGTCCGCAATTCTGTTGCCTGCGAGGTCAAATCATTGGCAGTAAATACCTTGAATTCCACCTGTTCGATCGACAGCAAATCTTCAATATTTTCCGCCTCAAGAATTGAATCTTCGATCTCGCCGTACAAAACATCCTTTATGGTTAGAACCTTGATGACCTTGGCGTTTTTTTCAAAAAACTGATGCATCAGCAAACCGGTATTGGAAAATGCTGTCTGGATGACCGGCAAATGCACCTGTTCCGGTGAAATTATTATAAACCGGCGGTTGATCGATTTAGGGTCAAGGTAAAGAGTATCACCAAATTCCTCGGCAATTTCCGGAGAATAACCAACCATGTCAATCTGGAAACTGGTCTGCTTGGTTTCCGGCAAGCCAAAACCCTTGAGAGCCTCATTGTAACGCGAAACCAGATGCGGCTCCGCGACACGCAGCAGCCCACCATTGATCAGTTCATTTTCCTCAAGACGTTTCATTGTTCGTAGTTGCTCAGAGCCTGTTATATTTTATTTTCGAGGTCGGGATTAGTTTACTCAACCAGTCCACAGGCCTTTATTTTTTAGTTCTGCTATTTCACGTGCCGCCCGGCCACGCAATCTTTCATTCCTGATCATCGCCTCGACGCCAGCCTGATCTGATTTATCCGTATAGCGGAATTCAGAATCAGCGTAACGATTGATTTCCTGCATGACCATATTCATTGTAAATGGACCGCGCAGTTCCTTGATCATATCATATTTAACGTCATACGGCTGGTGAATGAACACCTCCGGCGCCTCGAACCATTCATCCGGCAACTCAATGTCCATTGCCCGCATCTTGATTGCGTCGGTGATATTTTTTATTGCCCGGCCAGTAAAACGCGGCTCGGCCTGTTTGATTAAATACAAATAGGAGCCGATATCTGCGAGGTTTTCAGGTTCGCCATATTCATCAAGAAACCGCTCATAAACCTTCAACAAACCGTCTTCCTGCGGTTTGCTGTAATCCTCATAGGCCTCTGATACCGCTTTTTGAATAACCTGGGCATTATAGAGATCGTGATCACCGAGCGGAATGCTGTGATTTTTGCCAGCCAGCAATGCAAATATATCGATATAGTCATCGCGGGATTGCGGCCCGTCGACAAGCCAGCGTGCCCCCGCCCTTTGGCGCAAGGCATCATCGACGTTTTCCGGGTAATTGGAAAACATACCAAACGAGCAATTGCCACGCACGACAGTGGTTGCACCGGCAAAACTTTCCATCAATACAGCAGTGACTTCCTGTTGGCCGGCAGAGGATCGGTCGTCTGCGCGTTTTGCTGCAACCTGATCGATGTCATCAACCGTGCCAAATCCTATGGTGCGGGTGGATAAAACATTGTCGACAAACTGTTTGCAGTTTTGACCGGATTTCCCCTGATAGGATGAAATCTGATCAACGCCGAAATTCTCATAGTGAAAATTGTAACCGGCCATTTCACAATAATCATTGATCATTCCGGCGATCATCTGGATGAGGATTGTTTTGCCCGTACCCGGCGCGCCATCACCAATAAAGGTGAACAAAAAACCACCAAGTTCAACAAACGGATTCAACTGGCGGTCAAAATCATAGGCCATCAGCATTTTGGCCAGTTTGATCGCCTGGTATTTTGCGATGTGATTA
>JALTNS010000430.1:3846-10526 GCA_027000565.1 Rhizobiaceae bacterium
GCACCGGGTGCAACATCAAAACCGTTCAGTTCAAAACCGTCAGATTCAGATTTCAAGTGGGTGTTTTCAAACGCACCCAATCCGGTAAAACGAGATTTTCTCTGCAACAGGCCATCCAGCGCAACCCGGGCAAATGCCCGTGCACGCGCCAACAAAACCGTGTCGTCGGCGCTGCCTTTTATTGCCCGCTCCAGCCCGGCCACAAGGCTTTTCAGCGCATCCTGTGGTGTATCAAAATCAAACTCCGGTTCATCCACATCATTGGCAGGTTCGCCGGCAGCCTCGATCATTTGCAGCAAATAGGCAGCAAATGAAAATGCCGATACATAGGCACTGGCTTCCAGCAAACCGCGATATTGCACGCCCGCGTCACCGGTAAGCGGTGAAGTGACATTTCTCGCAGCCAAGCTTTCAAGGTTGGTCTGGCGAGCGAACAGATCGCTGACCGCAAGTGCGACGGCCAATGCCCGACGGGACTTGAATACCAGCCCGTGCTGAGCAATGGACAGCATCGTGTCATTGGGGGTGATCGCGGATATCGACTTGACCAGCTCAACCTTGTTGGTCTTGCGACTGCCGGCCCGCGATACGGTGGAAACAAACCGTCGTCTGGTTCCGGCAATCTCGGTTTTACTGGCATTGTCATCGGCCTCAAGTACCACACAGCGGGTAATCAGGCTTTGTGCGGTAGTGAGGTGTTTACCCACATCCTCTTCATCCAGCGAGGTCAATCCTATATCCATAATGTTGCCTCGCTTACTCTGGGCCTGCTCAATACAAACTGCCTAAACATCCCGTAAAACTTCTCCGTCTGAAATAATATGGGTCTTGTATCCATCAAAGACCTCATCCTGCTGATTTGAAGAATAAATCGCCTGATAGGCTTCATGCGGCACAAGGGCATGGCGTTGAAATTCGCTAACGCCCTGCCGCGCGCTTTCGAGATCATCCGTGTTGATGTGATATTCCTCGCGCGCTGGCGTATTACTCCAAAGACCACGCTTTTCCGCTCTTTCGCGAACCGAATAGATTTCCTGCACCGTCCATGTCAGCATCCAGGCATTTTCAGGTTTGTGAACTTTTGCCAAAATTTTCTCAACAGTACTGCTGTTTTCAGTCACTCCGGTGCTGTAGAATGGTCCAAGAACGAACCGGTAAAGCTGTTTGGGATGAAGCTCGTCAAAGTCCTTATCCAGATTGCTGGCGATCGTTGAAAGTGTCAGGCCATAGCTTGAATTTTTTTCACAAAAATCATCAAACCGGCGCGCCAGATCAGGATTTAACAAGCCTTCGACAGGCAAGGGAATTTTGACACTTTTGTTGAGTTTTCCGTTTCTGCCAACAAGTTGTTTGACCAGTGCATCGGACGAATCTTCGACGGTCAGAATATAAACCAGTGGCAGGTGCGAACTGCCGTCAAAACTTGCCCAGTGAACCACATAAAATGGCCGCCCTGTTTTCGGATTCACGGAAACCCTGACCGTGCGAGGCAATACCAGCGGAGAGAACAGTCCACCCGCCTCAAGATCTTCCAGATAAAAGCGTTCGGCCATCGATTTCTGCAATGCCAAAGGAAACTTTTTCTTGCGCAATATGAAATCAATCATTTCATCGCGAATGGTATCGTCATCCGGAATTTCAGAAAGCCGCCGACTGGCGGATTTCCGGTCATTGTCCAGTTCAAGAACATTTTGATAGATCGGGAATCCGCTTTCGGCGCGCGATATTCGAAACCTGTCAGCAAACGCCAACCGATTTTCCCAAGCGCTGAACGAACTGCGCATGCGTTCGAGATATTCCACCACCAAACCGCCGATCAGCTGATGCCGGTAAAGCGGCGAATCATCTTCACGCAAATATATGTCAAGACCATCAAAGGCCTCAAACATTGCATCAAAATACCGACCAACAGGAGTGTTTGCACCACTCATCGTGCCAGAACCTTCTTATTGGCCGACATAATTTGCAGTGTTGTGTTTGTCCATAACTTCCTGAAACCGACGGGCAAAAGCATCATCTGCGAGTTTTTTACGGCGCTGAATATCGGCGGTGGACACCATGTTCTTTTCATGCATTTCCAGCAGATCACCAATGTGAGATTGCGCGGCGCTGCCAATGCCAGCCATTGTTTCCTCTGCAGCGGTATCAACCCGGTTGCCAAGTGTGTTGATCTTATGGGCAACATCCTGCTGAGCGGCCGTTTTAAGAGAGTCTTCCAACGCTTTGTAGAGAACCACCCGTTGTTCAGTATCGATGTTCAACTTGTTGATCAGCGTTGATTGCGCGGCAATCTGGTTGTTAAGCGAATCAACAAATGTCTGGAACATTGACGTGTAACGCTCAAGCGTCTGGCTTTCAGCAAGCAACTCCTGCTCTTTGGCCTGTTTGGCGTTGTATTCGGTCGCGAGTTCCGAGCGTTTTCCTTCAAGATCAGCCCGTGTTTTCTGATCAGTTGCCGTGGCCATCTGATTTTCCAGATCCAGCAGCAAAGGATTGATTTCTTCGATGCGGGCCTGGGTTTCTTCCAGTTCATCCATCGTGCTTACACGGCGTTTGATAACCTGCTTCAAACTGGCCTCGGAAGTGGAGTAGCGTTTATCAAGAATATCTTTTTGCGCAGTCAAAATACCAACAATCGTATCAGATTTGCTCAAGAGTTCTTGTAAATTGCCAGCCAAAGACATGTTGCGAACCCGATCGGTGCGCATTCTCTGGGCCGATGATTTTGAAAACCAACTGACCACATTTTCCCAGGTAGAATAGCTCTTCATGCTTTCGAACTCGGAGCCAAAAATGTTGGTGGCATCTTCAAGCCCGATAATCAAATCAGCAATATTGCCCTCCATCACCTTTTGTTGCTGCAGCACATCGCTGATACGGGCATTCTCAATATCAAAATCGACATTACCAATAGTATCGGAACGGGCAAATTCTTCCAACACAGCCCCGCTTTGATCAAGCCGGGTTCGCATGTCTTCAACCACCTGTTTGGTTTTCTCAATCTCAGCATCAAAATTTTGCAGGCTGGCCATATTCATCACTCCCGGAATTCTTAAAAAAAACATCAATTCGCATTGATATAGGACGTTTGCCACAAAAATAGAAGATTGTGGCAGTCTTATATTTTGGTAATCAGAATTATAAACCCAAATTGGGCTGGAATTAACCCTACACGCCCATTTCGCGCACCAAAACGCTCAAAATTCCACGCATGGCCCGATCATAGAAACTTTGCGGTGTTCCCTGAATAATTGCATATCCGCGAACAACTTTCTCCGGTTGCCACTGTTCTTCAGCGGATGCTGGCGAGAGAAGAACTGAATAATAGGCATCAACGGGTATCAGTTTATCCGCGTCAATTTCTGATGTGGCAATTGAGCCGTCAAAACGAAGCGCAAGATAGGGTTCATCAAGCCGTTTTGCTCCGGCATATGAAATTCTGTCAACCACCAGTGCCATTCTTCCAAGCGCCGGGTCTTCGGGAATGAAATCTGCACTTGCACCTTCTGCGAACCTGAACAGATTGGCCTCGCTGACATAGCCCTTGACATTCACTCCTGCTTTTCCCTGAAGCATCGCGACGGGCTGGGCTGAGTTCATCCACATTCCCTCGCGAATTTCTGGGTCAAGATCAACCACGCGTCCGTCGAACTGCGCTCTGATTTCGAGATCGCTCAACAATCGTTTTAGCCCGCGTTGCTCCTTGCGGGTCGTCTCAAGCTCGTTGAGCAATACGATCCGGGCTGTCCGGTCCTGTTCGTCAGAACCTATGCGATCCAGTCTTGCCTGCAATAGTGATTGCCGTTCTTTTGCCTGAATCATGTTTTTCTGCAATTCGGGCGATGCAAATTTAAACAGCAGATCGCCTTTTTTTACCTGCGAACCCGTTGCGACATTCATATTGACCAAAACCGCCGTAAAGGGCGGGTAAAGTTTGATTTCACGCGCGGCAGAAAGAAATGTCGGAATCGATATTCTGGTAGACCAGGGCACCAGCATTGCTGCCGTTACAGCAGCAAAAACCAACAATGTTACCAGACTGCGACGGGATTTTACGATCAGGGCTTTCATCGACCACCACCTCTTTAGTTCTCGTAATACAGGCATGATAATAAACCAGCAGATTTCCAGGACAAAAAGTAAAATACCAATCACTTTGATAAAAAACGTGTAGACCAGCAGTGCAATACCAAGAAACAGAAAAAACCGGTAAATCCACGTTGCCCATGCGTGCCAGATAATAATACGACGGGTTCTGACATCCAGCAATTCCGGCGGTGCCAAACCCGGGCGAAATAACAATTCCCGCATTCGCCAACGCGCCATTTCAAACCCGCGCTGTTGTAAATTCTGAAATCCTAACCCGTCAGACAACAAATAGTAGCCGTCAAACCGCATGAGTGGATTAAGGTTGACCGCGAGGCTGGTAACCCAGCTTGTAGTTGCAATTGTAAACACTGCGAGGCGCAAACCACCGTCAGGTAAAAACACCCAAATGAGGGTGGCGATTGAAGCAAGGGAAAGCTCGGTGAAAATCCCGGCAGCATCAATCATCAGTCTTTTTCTGCGCGAAGGCAGCCGCCAGGCGGCACTGGTATCGGTATATAAAATTGGCATTAATACGATAAACGCAATACCAATCGTGGGCACCCTTAACCCGAATTTGGTTGCCATATATGCATGACCAAGCTCGTGCAGAGATTTAACAAATATCAAACCGAGACCATATAACATTAACCCGTCAAGGCTCAGCATATATTGAAATGTTCCGAGAAAATGCTCCCACTGCCGTGACGCAAGATACAGCCCCATTACTGCGATGCACGCCAATACAAAAACTGCCGTTCGCGTAAACATGAACTGAACCCATGGCCATGTCGCCCGCAGAAACCCGTCGGGCCTGAACAGTGGAATGCGGTAGAACAAATAGCTGTGTGCCATTCTTGTCCAGACAGACTTTCTTGCATCCTGCTGGCTCTCAACAATTGCACGATAGTTATTGCCGGGAATATCGCGGATCAAAGAATTACTGATCAAAAAGTGTATGGTTTGCTGAATTTCCTCTTCGCTCACCTCACGACCAAGTTCCATACGCAACCGCTCGGCAAGCTTTTGCACACTGCCAACTTTCCACAGGGACAGCTGGTCAAGAATTTCGCGCCCGATTTCAAAATACTGATTGCTCGCCGGATCAAAAATTACCCAGCTTGGAGCGCCATTTGACAGCGGCGCACCTTTGACGATCTCCAGATCATCACGCAACGGAGGCAACAGATCTTCCTCGGCCTCGTTTTCTAGAATCCGATCCATTGCCGCAACACTGAAAGGGGTTTCCTGAATATATAGAAGGCCAGTGGTACTTTTTGACCATGAATTTGAGCCGTGCCGCGTAACCCGATGCGGGGAACCACGTTATCCTCGGCATTGTCAAAACTTGCGACTACCCGGTAACTCAATACGCCATCAATGTCCGGCTTGGCATGGTAACTGGCATTTTCGACCTTTGCATCTACCGGGTACAATGGAGCCGAATCCATAAACAGGCGCACCTTTGCATCCTTCTCCAACACAATAGAATCGGCCACCGGCAAGCTGATCACCAACTCAACTTTTTCCGGATTGGCAATTCGCATAATGCGTTCGCCGGTCGATACTGGTCTGCCTGTCCATTCATCCTTGTTGGAAAATATTATCAATCCGTCCTGTGGTGCTCTAACTTCGGTACGGGCAAGTAAATCCCGCGTATAATCGTATTCTGCAGCCTTTAGTTTCAGCTCAGACAATGCAATTGCCAAATCCCGCTTGGCCACCGGATCAGCAAATGAATTTCTTTGCGCTTGCAAGTATCTTGCTTCTGCAACCTGAACATTTTGGCCGGCTATATCCACTCGGTTATTGAGATCTGTACTATTAAATCTAAACAGCAAATCACCTTTTTTCACCATCGTGTTTGGTTTTACCATGACGGTTTCCAGCACCCCGTCCAGAGGAGCCGCGATCACAACCGGGCTGGTTGCAGAAACTTCGGCTGGCGCCAGTACGGTTAACGGTACAGGAAGGAAACCCGCAGCAGCGATTGCTACACCAACCAGAACGGCCAGGAAGGTTTTGTCCCGCAGACGCTTGCCCAAAATTCGTGGCCCCGTCAGCGCCTCCCAAGCATGGGAATAGGTTTCAACCAATCTACGGGCCAGGGTAACATCGGCCTCTTGCCACACATTCTCCCGAGCGAGCACCAATTGAGCAAAGACTGTGCCATCGCGGAGTTTCAAAGGTAACAGAACAAAATTTCCGAACGGATAGGTCTTTGCATCCGGATGGTCATTTTGATCTTTACGATCAATATTGATTAATGCTGCCTCATCATCTCCCTGTTCAGCGACCGAATTGATGACATTTTGTTCAATCCAGCGAACAAAATTCGAGTTGCGATCCACCGCCGAAAGGCTGGATATGGCTTCGGTAACGTATTTATTCTGCCCTTTTTTGCTTAATAAAAACGCCTGGCGATAGTTCACAACCCGGCGGGTGCTGTTGACCATCATAAAGCGCAATTCTGCCTCGGTTTCTGCAAGCCGCGCTTCCCTTTCGACGCTAAGCATCAGATTTGCGGCGCTCTCGTCCCCAGATTTAACTGCCCTTGGAATCGTCTTTTTCTCCGGCACGGCACCGGAAACAGG
>JALTNS010000431.1 GCA_027000565.1 Rhizobiaceae bacterium
TCAGTGCGATTTCTTTTTCAGTGCTGCCCTTGGTGACAACCAGCTGGATCGTTTATATTGGCGTGATCTTCTATATTATCGGCTGGGGCAGCGCTTCGCCCGCCTTACAGTCCTTGATGTCGCGGGCTGTTCCCGAGGACCAGCAGGGTTTGCTGCAAGGCACCATATCCAGTGTTAATTCGGTCGGGCTGATTGTCGGACCTATTATGGCAACGCAGATTTTTGCCCTGTTCACCGGCGGGCTGTCTTATCTTGATTATCCCGGAGCGTGGTATTTTGTCGGTTCAATTTTGTTTTTACTGGCGATGCTGGTGATCTGGATTGATGTCCTGCGTTTCAAAAAAGCAGCGTCTGGCGGCGCGGCTGAATAAGCTGCGGTGCAGTTCCCGCGGGGCTGGGCCATGCGGGGCCGGGGAGTATCATTTTATCCCCGTTTTCCCCAACTGAATGATGGCGACTCAGTTAAAAGTGCTGTCAACAAAAACTATTTTTTTTATTTTTATAACAGGCCGATTTCGATGTTTTTCCGGTATCGGGTAATTACAGCCCTTGTATTTCCTTGTTTATTAGCAAATTGGAATGTTGGTAACAGGTGCTTGGGGGCGCATACCACATCTGGTGGGACCAAAATTGAGAACCACCATGGCTTGACGAAAAAATCCGAGTCAGAGTAGGTTGGCAGCTGTTGAGCAAGGGCTGGCGAACGGCGTGTATTAAATCCGTTCACTTTGAACAATTTCACAGGTTGTAAGCGTAAATCAGAGGCAATCCGGAAAGATGCATCCCATCTTTCAGGTATGGTTTTGCGCGAGTTTATTTGTGAATTGCGTAATAATGTTTCTGTTGGTAATGTTTCGTTAACACAATATCTAGTAGCGTATTCCCGACGAAACACTATATATCGGCATTTGCTGATTTCTTGATGAGGGGCAACTCATTCGAGGCAGTTTAGTTAAAGCGTTCGTTTTCAGTATATGAACGCAAGCAAATTCAGGTGTTATGTGTTATGATCATTTGCTCATGCACACATCAGCACCACGGGAAAATGCGGTTTTAGAAACTGGCATTGGCCCATTGGTAACGAGTGAACAAATTAATGTGGAATCCAGGACCATTTAAGGAAACCGGGCATGAAAATTGACAGACTATACACAGAGGCGGGAAAATCGCCCTATGCGGATATCGAGTTCCGCAAAACCACCAGTGAAATTCGCAACCCTGATGGTTCAATTGTGTTTCGTCTGGAAAATATCGAAGTTCCCAAGAGCTATAGTCAGGTTGCAAGCGATATTCTGGCGCAGAAATACTTTCGCAAGGCGGGAGTTCCCGCACGGCTGAAAAAAATCGAGGAGAATTCGGTTCCCTCATGGCTGTGGCGTTCTGAAGAAGACAAGACAGCCTTGATGAAACTGCCGAAGGACGAACGCTATATTTCTGAAATGTCAGGCAAGCAGGTATTTTCGCGTCTTGCCGGCACCTGGACCTATTGGGGCTGGAAGGGTGGCTATTTTGATGCTGAAGACGATGCCCGGGCATTTTATGACGAATTGTGCTACATGTTGTGCACCCAGAAAGTTGCACCAAACTCACCACAATGGTTCAATACCGGTCTGCACTGGGCTTACGGCATCGATGGCCCGGCTCAGGGGCACCACTATGTTAATTACAAAACCGGCAAGCTGACGCGCTCAAAATCCTCCTATGAGCACCCGCAGCCGCACGCCTGTTTCATCCAGTCTGTTGGTGATGATCTGGTCAATGAAGGTGGCATCATGGACCTTTGGGTGCGTGAAGCACGGCTGTTTAAATATGGCTCCGGCACCGGCTCCAACTTTTCTCACATTCGCGGCGAAAACGAACCGCTTTCCGGCGGAGGCAAGTCTTCCGGCCTGATGTCGTTTCTCAAGATCGGCGACCGGGCTGCCGGTGCGATAAAATCCGGCGGTACCACAAGGCGGGCTGCCAAAATGGTGGTGGTTGATATCGATCACCCGGATATTGAGGAATATATCAACTGGAAGGTAAAGGAAGAACAGAAGGTGGCTGCCATTGTCACCGGCTCGAAGGTTGTGTCCAAACACATGACTGCAATTATGAAGGCTTGCGTCAATTGTCAGGGACCGGGCGATGATTGTTTTGATCCGAATAAAAACCCTGCGCTAAAACGTGAAATTCGCGCCGCCAAAAAGGCCATGGTGCTTGAAAACTATATCCAGCGGGTTATCCAGCTGGCGCGGCAAGGTTTTACCGACATCAAATTCCCGGTTTATAATGCGGACTGGGATTCAGAAGCCTATCTCACCGTATCGGGTCAGAACTCCAACAATTCTGTCTCCATCAGTGACAGTTTCTTGCATGCCGTTGAAAAAGATGCGGACTGGAACCTGACCGCCCGCAGGGATGGCTCAATTGTCAAAACACTGAAAGCGCGCGAATTGTGGGGCCAGATTGGTAATGCCGCATGGGCCTCGGCGGATCCGGGCCTGCATTTCAACACCACGATGAATGACTGGCACACCTGCCCGGCATCGGGACCGATTCGCGCATCCAATCCCTGTTCGGAATATATGTTTCTGGATGATACAGCCTGCAATCTGGCATCGATGAATCTGTTGCAATTCCGCCGGACCGATACCAAACGCGGCGATCTTGGCTTTGACATTGATGCCTTTGAACATGCCACACGGTTATGGATGGTGGTGCTGGAAATTT
>JALTNS010000432.1 GCA_027000565.1 Rhizobiaceae bacterium
CGCTCAAATCGAGAATTATCTGTTTTGGCTTCGCCTTGATTAACTTGCGCAGCAGTTTGTTGGTGAGATCGCGCTGTTGTTTACCGCCAAAAAAGTGCCTGACCTGAACATAGGCCAATTCGCCGTTTTTGGACAAAGCCGTTGATATGACCGGCGACCTGTTCATGATGCGTTTGATGAGCCTGTCGCGCGGCAAATCAATTCCGGCCGACCGCAATGCTTCATCGACACCCAACGATAACCCTGTATAGGCAATGCCACTAAGGCTGGTCTTTTTTGTTGGCGACATCAACAGCCGGTTTGTCTTGTCATCACTCTTGGTTTTCATTTCTATTATGTAATCTTCAGGAAACTTCAAAAAACTTGCCAATGACAATCCCGCTTCAAGTGACTGCATGCGCATAAACACAGTGTCGTTTCGCGGGCAACCATCGGCACTGGTGAGATCGAGGATATACTGTTTGATTTTTTCTGCCGAAACGCCGTTGATCGACAATACCTGTTCAGTTTTTTTACCAAGATTGTAGTTGTCCCTAAACAACCCGTCTTTGGTAGTGATCATCGGGAAAACGAAAAATCTCTTTTTTGTTGCATCGCTTTGTTTCAGCACGCTCAAATAATCGACCTTGGTATGTTCATCACAAACACTGGCCAGCATCTTTTGCGCCAGCATGGCGGTGGTCCAGATGTCCATTTTGGGCATCACCTGCGCCTTGATCACCTTGAACCGGCGATTGATTTCCGCTGGTTTGCGGTGCGCGTAGATGTTTGGATGAATGCGTTTTAACAGTTTTTCCAGCTGGTTGAGATCGGCGAGCACCTGCTTTTTGCCAAGGCTTTCAATGTGCTTGGCGGCCTGTGATGGCAAGGCGAATATCAAAACAAACGCAAAAACAGCAAATCTGAAACTGTTCATAAACAAGGCTCAAGCACATATTGAATATATACAGCAGGTGTATCAAAGGTTGCAGCTTCATTCAATGCGGCGAGCGTAGATATGTACTGCTATCGCTGGTACTTTTGGCGCTCAAGGGTGCGATTGCCCTATTGCAGTTGCAGATTTTCTACCCGGGCGATCACAGTTTTTCCGGTATTATCGGAATCCGAAGCCAGCGCCACACCGACCAGCGCATCGGGGCTGGCACCAAAGGCGCGGCGATAGTCGGCACCCAGATCGACATTTTCACTGAATGAACCGGGTTTTGCGGCACGTTTGATAATTGTTACGCCGCGCTTGCCCAGATAGGGGTTCGTTAGAAATGTATTGCGAGGTTTGTCGCCACCGAATGTATAGATTAATATGCGTGCTTTCTTGCTGGTGAGAAGTTTTTTGATACTGGCGGTCTGGCCAATCCGCTCGGCAGTTTTTTGGTCCAGAAACACAAAATAAAGCGAAATATTGCGATCGTCGACACCCTTGCGGCTCAAATCAGTGGGTGGAACCGACTGCGTGGTTTGCCAGCCCCACGAGGCGCGGGTGTTATTCCAGTTGGCTTTTGGCAACGGATGATAAATAACCGAGGAACTTGATTTCGCTGTAATATCGACACGCTGCCCTTTCATCGCATATTTGGTGGCAGGAATCCGGAAAAACTCCAGCGACTTCCATTCATTGGTAAAACGGGTGTTGGCTGCAAATGCAGTCTGGCTCGAAATTATAATTCCAAGTGAAATCAACAGGATCAGTTTTTTCATGGGGTTAATGGCTCCAGATATAATATCGGGCCTTGATAGCTGCAAATTATGATCGGGCAACAGCAGAACCCGATATCTCACGAAGAATTCAGAAACTCAACTTTTGGATTGTTGATCCGGCCGCTTAAAACACCCGACGCAAAAACCGCTCCACCGCCCTTGTCACATCGGGGCTTGTGCCAATTCTCGACATGATTTGGCCATGGGAATAGCGACTGCCGTCAAACAGGGTAACACTGGTGCCGCGGCGGCGCAGTTCGGCGGCAAAACCGCGCGACAAGGTGCGGCGGCGGTCGGCAATTTTGCCACCCGAATACATGATTAAAAACGGCGGCAGCTTTTTGGCCCGACGCACATAGGTGACCGGCGACCAGCGTGCCCAGTTGACCGGATTGTCACCAAAGGCAATCGCATAGACCCTTGGCAGATCACCACGCATGCCGCCATAGGCAATCATGTCATAGGCCTGAACATCGTTGGGGATCACCCCTTTCAGGCCCTTGACCGTGCCACGAGCGGCGACCAGCGCCACCAGATGAGAACCGGCCGAATGGCCCATGATAACAATGCGCTTGGGATCACCACCATATCGCGCAATATTGCGCTGCACCCATTTGATGCCGCGTGTCACATCGGCCAGCTGGCCGTCAATGGTGGTTTGCGGCACCGGGCGATAATCCACCGAAACCAGCATGTAACCGCGCTCACTGGCAAATTGCGGTAACCGGTAAACCTTTGCCCTTGTGCCCTTGATCCAGCCGCCGCCATGGACATAAACAATGACCGGGGCCTTTTTTCGAAATATCGCAAAAAATCCGCGCCCCTTGCCCTCGGGCGTATAAATATTGACCTTCAGGCCACCACCAATAGAAACCCCTTCGGTGAGACGCGGCTGGGTTGCCCCCGTATCAGCCGTTGCAAAAAGCCAGATCGCAGACAGAGCACCCAACAGAATCATTTGCAGCAGTTTCATGAAATTCCCGGTGTAATATTTTGTTGCAAAGGGTGATTA
>JALTNS010000433.1 GCA_027000565.1 Rhizobiaceae bacterium
GAGGATTGGGTCGAAGACAGGATTGGAGTTTGCGTCACCAGGTATACCCAACGGGTATCCTTTTGACCGCGCTGCAAATGCTTTGGAGTCTTAAAACAAGCTGCCGCGTACAAAAGCAACCGAGCAAGATCATTGATGACCGGTATATACAAGCCACTGGGATGAATCCCGCAAGCTTCACAAAACGCTTTCACGCTCAAATCACTTTGGCTTTGCTCTTGAAGCGGAGCTTGCCAGTACTCCGGGCCATGACGTGATCGGCGTAAGAGTGAAGTACCCCCGGATGAACAATCAAGGCCGACAAGCGAGTCAGAATTCAGATCCGCTGACATAAAGAATCTCCTTTGAAAATCATGGAGATTACATTCTCACGATCGACCCGAAAAAAGGAAGATGGGTTGATGGGACGCTTACCAACAAATGCCTGCGCCACTCCACCCGATTAAAATGATCAGCCTGCTGCGCAAAATCATCATAGTAATTCGATTACAACAGTTTACACTACTTTTTATAAAGGGCACTCATTGCAAACCAAAACCATGTCAACCAATCAATCCATACAGCGCTTTAAAGAATTAGATCAGGGCTTTGTCCAACCTCAGCGATGTTATGCTCCCATGCCGTTTTGGTTTCTCAATGATAATCTGGATGCCCAGGAAATCCGTCGCCAGATCCACGACTATTATGATCGTGGCATAGGCGGCTTTGTACTACATCCACGTGTCGGATTGCCCCGCTCGCTGGGCTGGATGTCAGACAAACTGTTGGGGTATATGCGTGTTGCTATTGAAGAAGCAAAGCATTTGAGACTGACAGTCATTCTGTATGACGAAGGGATGTATCCTTCCGGTTCATCATGCGGTCAGGTAGTTGCGAGCAATGCTGGATTTGCCTGTCGCGGAATTGACCATGTTCTGCTGAAAGCCGGTGAGCCTTTTGCTTTACCTGAGGGCTGCAATCTAATCGCTCAAACGCAAACACGTCATGGGCAATTACTCATTGCGTACGACCGTAAAATTAAAGCAGAAATCCGTGGTCTTCATTATTTGAATCATGACCAATCACGTATCGAAGCAAGTGCTGATGGGGCACGCCCTAATCCTGCGGAGGACCACCCTCCTGCTGGCGACCTGCTGAATCCCGAAGCGATGGCCAAATTCATCGAACTGGTATACGACAAGTATTATCAGGCGTTCGGACAGTACTTTGGCACCACGATTCAAGCTATCTTTACTGACGAACCCAATGTGCTAGGCCGCTCACCAGAACGCGGCAAGATCATGCCAGGCACGACAGATATTATGGTACATATCAACCGTATTCTGGGGTATGACTTTACGCCGTACCTGCCTGCTCTGTGGTATGACGATGAGCCAGATGCGTTGCATTATCGCTGTGATTGGAAACGTGCTATCGGCATTCGACTTGAAGAAACCTATTATGCTCCGATCCGTCGCTGGTGTGACGAGCATGGCGTCCAACTCACCGGTCACCCAAGCGAACCCGACGATATCAGCACGGAACGCCACTTTCATATTCCCGGCCAAGATATGGTCTGGCAACACGTGTTGCCCGGCAATGACTCAGCATTGGTAGGTGCGTCTTCGACAATGGCTAAATGTGCATCTTCTGCTATGGTTCATTTGGGCCTGACGCGTAATGCCAATGAAATTTTTGGTGCCTATGGGCATGACCTGACATATGAAACAGTTCAATGGTTAAGCAACTGGGCGATGGTTCGGGGACAGAATCTGTTGATACCCCATGCGTTTTATTATTCCACACGTGGACCGCGTCTGGATGAAAGGCCGCCGGACATCGGTTTCAGCAGTTCGTGGTGGGATCGTTTTAAAGATTGGGCAGAACATGTCAGTCGCATATGCTATCTCAATACACAAGGTATGCAGCAATGCCAGATAGCTGTGCTTTGCGGTACTTGCCAATTGCCGGATTTGCTGGTGAAGCCTCTGTACGAAAATCAGCTTGATTTCAACTATATGACGACTTCGGATCTACTTGAACGTGCCAGCATCGATGATGCGGGGATTCATATTGAAAAAATGCATTATCAGGTTCTACTAAGTGATGGATCGGTTCCCATAACGCAGGCGTTATCACCCAAAATTCAGCAATTAGTTAATCACGGGCGGTTTATTCAAAGCAAGCCACTGGAGGACACGCTCCAATACCTTAAGGGCATGACCAACCCAGCGATTGAACTAAGCACACCTCAATCTGACTTGCGGGTTCGTCATGTAACCTGCGACCAGGCTCATTGGCTGATGTTGTTTAATGAAGGAATCCAAGCGATTGATTTTGAATGCAAGATTCTATTGCCCTGTAAACAGATTACCTCCATTGACGTGTATCACCAAACCGCCCGGCAGTGTCAACAGAAAATATCGCTGTCCATTGCCTCTGGGCAGCTACACATTATTCATGCCCTGTCGTGCTTCTAGTGGCCATATGAACTGGAACGTGAGCGAGTAGGTGAAAAAAACTTGCCAAACGTTGCAGTGTTGTGTAAGCGTCCTATCAACCCGTTGCTCCGATATAAAAAAAGGCCCGCTTGACGGCCTCTTTGACTTCGCGACTCCCAGTGTTCTTTCTTCCACCGATCAGGTAAAAACTGCTCGAGTTGATTGATTTATACCCATCGGGTATCACTTTGACCGCGTCGCAAACGATTTGGAGACTCAAA
>JALTNS010000434.1 GCA_027000565.1 Rhizobiaceae bacterium
TGTATAGCCTGTTTGATTGATGATGGGCGCAGCACAGGGGAGATTGGTAATAACGCTGTCGATTCTGCTTGTGTGATGAAGCGAGCCGGTCAGTAAGTGTAGCTCTTGATGCTGCACTTTTTCTGAAATGAAGGCTTGAAAGTCGCTCGTGTCTTAACGGGTCTTGATGAAAGTCATGCGCCTGCCAGAAGAGCTTATGAACGTGCGGGCTTCACCATTAAACAGGAAAATGTAATCTACTTTCTGCCCCTTTCATAACGAAATGACGGGGGCCTGAAAAAGTTGTCAGGAACCATCAGGCAATACCGCTGGGTTTGAGTGCCTTTGATCATTCCCATTTTGCAAGACAATCAAGCTCAATGGATCAATGCCATATTCCCGGAAGTTCAAACGGACATGGGGCAGGGCACCAATGGCCATGTTGTGATGCTGAGCAATACTTGCTGCCTGTTCGATCCCGTGTTCCACAATGAAGGGGTAATTTGTCCATGTGTACCGACAAGGCACAAAGCTTGGCAATCCCAAGTGACCGACCAACTGGACGACGTCGTTAAACAGCAGTCCCACAATGGGTGAAACAGCATCCGTTAAATTCAGTGACAGCCCACACCAGGGTTGGCCCCATGCCTGGGAAATTCCAACTCGGTCAACCAGATGTCGCTGTATGATTTCACCCCCTATTAACAGGTTCGGATTAAGACGATTGATCGCATCAAGTAATGCGATTACGCCCGCATCGAAAGCAGGATCAGTGCCATGGTACGCCCCCATCTGATCCATAAAGAGCGCATTGATCGTATCGTTGTTCATCAGTTCTTCGAGATGTTGCAGGTAGACTTTCTGCCAACGCGGATCATCGACACGCATGTAGGCTATCGGGTTGGTACTGCCGGTCCGCGTCACCCCCGGCCAGCCTAACGGGGCGCCTTTTTCATCACGGAGTTGATATTCTTGATAATCAGGCAGCAGGTTTAGCGTTGGATCGTATCCCCATATATTTAAATGCAACATGATCGTGCAGCCAACGGACTCTGCTGTCGTAAACAGGTTCGAAAACGCTTCCTGCCCACCGAGTTCATCAGCAGGGGCGTAAGCTGGATACCCCAGGTCATAAGGCGCATGCCAACCCGGTAGGTACAGTAGGCAATCCTTGGCCAGTGACGCATGTTCTAACGCAAGGATCAGTTGGGCTGCCTCATCATAGGTATGGGCGATATGCCCCTCTGACAACCACATATCCAATGTGACCATTCGCTTAAATCGCTGATGTGATTTTACAGGTGGCTTGCAGGTTTTAAGGTAATGTTGCAACGCGCCCTTAAGTGTTGAGGCGGGTGCGTGTTCATGAATTTTCTGACTTACAATAGTGTATTGGCCATCATCCAATTTCAGTTTCATGTCCCAATCACATGTGACAAGCGTGTAGGACTCATCGCATTCGACAACGAACAACGGCTCAGCTAGATGCCAACTCAATTGACCCAGACGCGGGTCTGTGATGTGCAATCGGATCCCGCTATGAACCGGCAAGTGCAAGAAACTCTTTGATGTTGGGCGATAGGTTTGCATGGTCATTTTTCCATGGTGAGGGGGCCTGGAAAAATTGTCAAGAACCATTATTCAATAAATTGTCGGGTTTGAATTGGGAAACTTGATTTCAGTCTTGATGTAGCATGATTGTATCCCGTTGGTGTTCTCATGCCAAAGTTGGGCCGACTTATACCGGTCGTCAATGATCTTGCCCTGTTGCTTTTGTACGCGGCACCTTGTTTTAAGACTCCAAAGCATTTACAACGCGGTCAAAAGGATACCCGTTGGGTATCATTACCAAGTGAGTTTTTGGCGGCGGCGACTGTACGTGGTGCGGTCGTATTCATTCCGTGTTCGGTTATTACGGTTTCGCAGAACAATGACATTCTGATCGGATTGCTCGGTGATGTAGCCGGCTGCGACCGAAGGTGTTTTGTCGTTGCGGGTGTCATACCATTTTGAACGGGTCGGGTCGTAGGTTGTGCTGGTGGATTGAGCGAGTATCCGGTGCTGTTGCGTGTTGAAGACGGTCGAATGCAGCGGCCTTGCCACGGATGAGCCGTTCCAGTAGGCAGAGCGTGTGGTTTCACAACCGCCTGTTCCCACTGTCAGGCAGATCAATATAATTAGAGTGATCGCGCGGTACATGATATTTCCCTCCAAGGCATTTTCTTCTAAAGCATCTCTTTTTATTTCAAGGCATCTCTAAGGCGTCTCTTGTGATTCAGAGTACTCCCATACAATTCAAAATCATCTGGAATGAATGAAAGTTTTAATGGATGAGAAAATAGGAAAGCGGTTGTGACGAATACAGGGGTTTTGATGTTGCATTTGATGTTGCAAAGAATACTCGGTGGGTACCAGACCCGACGAGCCGGGAGGCTCGCGGCTTTTTTTTTGATGACCCGCTTGCAGAAAATGGGAAATAAAAAGGTGGTTTGTGGATACCCGTTGGGTATAAAATCTGGAACACACGCCCGCGGCGGGCTCATCGGCAGGCGTGTGTTTTGATCCCAAAAGTTAAACCGAATTCAGGTTATACCCATCAGGTATCACTTTGACCGCGTCGCAAACGATTGGGAGGCTCAAAACAACATGCCGCGTACAAGAGCAACCGGACAAAGTCATTGACGACGGGTATAAAAGAAGCTCGACATTAGAATAG
>JALTNS010000435.1 GCA_027000565.1 Rhizobiaceae bacterium
ATCATTTGGTGCTTCAACAAACACTCGTCCATTTTAGAACGAAATGCTTCAGATTGTTCGCTTGAGAAATACTCGATGAGTTGCTTGATAACCTGATTAGACCATTCTTCTGATATTTTTGGAGGGGTCGGATTATATCGTTTTGTACGAGGTCTGTCCCGAAGAGGTCCACTAAGAGGAACGCCAGTTCCAGTAAGGAACAAGACCCAAGGAAAACCGACAGGAATATCGACGTTTTTGGGTGATATTGTCGGGTTCGAGGTTAGGGATTTGAGCAAATCGCCTCTAAAGTCATTTGGCGCGGTTTTATAGCCAAGAATAAGGCTTTTAGCCTGTTCAAGGAATTGTGCAACACGGGTCATGACTTGTCCAATATGGGCGGTTGGATTGCTCAACTGGGCTTCAAATTTAGCCACAGCCTCTTGCAAGGTTTCCTGTTTTTTATCAAAAGCAGATTTCGTAATTTTCCCATCAATGAAAAGGTCCATCAGACGTTCGAGGCGGCTTTTCGCATTAGCAAGTTGAAGCTCAATTGCCTCTGTTTGTGATCGCTCGATTTTATCCACTTTTGATTTGGCTAATTCAAGACCATGGCACAAAGCTGTAATCAGATTATCGGTAAATTGTACGCCTTTTAGTACACCATCTATCGCATCAACCAGTTTTTCTTCCCGGATGGACTTCATGGTGCAAGACTGCGTATGACACCGGTAATAGACGTGTCCCTTTTGCCGCTCTGCTATGAGGCTGTACTGACAGATTTGGCATTTAAATGTGCGCTGAAACGCAAACATATTCTTTCGGGTTTTCCTGCCCGATTTTCCCGTCAACACCGCCTGCACCCGGTTAAAGAGGTCTTTGGTGATGAGGGGCTCGTGCTTTCCCTGATAGGTTTCCCCGGTCGTCCGTATGAAAATTTTCCCATAGTAAAATGGGTTGTTGAGGATGCGGGAAAAGCCGTTCTTTCCCAAATTTCCCCCGGCGCTTGATCTAAGGCCTCGCCGGTACATTTCCTTGCCAAGAGTAATTAGGCCATAGCTATTTGTTGCATATAACTCAAAGGCCATTTTCACTAATGGGCCATAAACTGGATCAATGGTCTTTAACTCGCCGCCGCCATTGTCCTGATAACCCACAGGCGCTTTTAGAGGGTATATGCCTTGCTTGAGACGTCCCCGCATACCCTTGAGGCACTCTTCGCGCAGATTGCGGATATAATCGGCAGCAATGACCGCCTGAATATCTGCTGACAGCCTGCCGCCCCGACTGGAGAGATCATAGTTTTCAGCAGATACCTGAACATCAATGCCAGCATCAATCAGTTCGCCCAAAGCGGCCCAGTCTTTTAAGTTTCTGGCGCTTCGATCAATCTTGTGAATAATCAGCCCGTCTGCCTCACCCTTGCGCAGGCGCTTCATGATGTTGGTGAAAATGGCTCGCCCGGTTTTGGCGGCGGTGACAGTCTCTTCAAACCATTCGACAATCTCAAGTCCATGCCTTTGAGCGTGGAATTCAATGGCAGATTTTTGTTCAACCAAAGAGACGCCTTTGACGCCTTGCTTCACTGTTGAGACGCGGGTGTAGGCAAAGTATTTTTTCATGAAAGTAAGTGCGTCTATTTTACAAAACCCCGGCTAAAGAGTCGAATCTGGCACGTCAGGTAAATCATCGCGGGCTTTGGGTTTTTCGTTATGCTCCATGATTGCCAGCACCACCCTGACAAAGGCCAGTAAATTGGTGCAGCAGGTGTCTAGCTCTTCATCGGTTAGGTGTGGGTAGTTTTCTTTGAAAAACATACGCAGGTCAGAATTTTCCATGGGCTATTCGATTGAACCATTGCCCAAATCCTCGTCCTCATACATTGGCCATGGAAAACTACCATTGGCTCGGTCTTGCAAAAATTGCGCCCGGCACGTTTCCAGATATTCATCAAGGGTTTGGTCAAAATCCTCAATCTCTTCATAAATCAGATCAAGGCTGTCTTCGGATAATGGTTGTTCTTTTTTCGCGGGTTTATTTTTATTGCTCATACAAGGTGAAGTGTATTTCACCCACCAATTTTTGGTAGAGGCCGGATTATAACGAGGGAGAATATTTCGACCTCTTGGAAGTTTTGCGCCAACACGTAGGCTTGGGGTATGAGCACACCAACACCAGAACCAAACCTACCCAAAAAGAAAAACATAACAGAGACAATCGTATCGCGCATTCTTGGCCCGCAATCCTTTGTGGAATTGCTCTATGATCCTGTGCAGGAAAGAACTTCTCTGGGCATCTGGAAGGACGGCAAGTTTGAAAACAAATTCAAATACGTTTTATCTGATACTAAACAGCTTGTGCCGGTCAGCGCCAACAACAATCTCATCAAACATGATGTTCTGTTATTGCCGTCATTGGCAGAGGAGTATGGCGAGGAAAATGAACTCATTGCGTCCATACAATCCTTCATCCATCGCTATTGCGATCTGGGCGAGCGCTTTGAAATTGTCGCCACCTATTATGTTTTGCTGAGTTGGGTTTATGATCGTTTCCGGGAATTACCCTATTTGCGAATGCAGGGTGATTATGGCACGGGTAAAACGAGGTTCCTGCAAGTGGTCGGATCGCTTTGCTACAAGCCGCTGTTTGCCAGTGGCGCATCCACCATCTCCCCCATTTTTCATACGCTGAACACGTTTCGTGGAACCTTGG
>JALTNS010000436.1 GCA_027000565.1 Rhizobiaceae bacterium
GTGCCATCAGGGATTTTTCAACTCTTGAGCTGCCGCAAACCGGACAGCAAACCAGATCACGGGTTTTTTGCGCCTCAAAATCATCAGAGCTGCCAAACCACGCTTCAAAAGCATGATTGGCGTCACAGGCAAGCGTAAATTTTATCATACGGCGACCTTTCGTGAAACGTCCTCTTCCAATATTGAATATTCACGGCCATTTATCAGATTGGGTATTTTTTTGCGCGCGGCAGCCACTTCGTTCAAGTTAATATCCGCCACCACATAACCCGGCCCGTCATGGTCGATCTCGGCGATTATCTCCCCCCACGGGTTAACAATCAGCGAATGGCCAAAGGTTTCTCGACCATCTTCATGCCGTCCGCCCTGCGCCGCAGCAATAACAAAAGCACCGTTTTCAATGGCACGCGAGCGCAGCAATATGTGCCAATGGGCCTGCCCGGTTTGCCGGGTAAATGCGGCGGGCGATGTTAAGATTTCAGCCCCGCCCATGGCATAGTCGCGAAACAGATTTGGAAACCGCATATCGTAACAAATCGCCAATCCGGCTTTGGCCTTGTCTATCTGGACAATTACAGCCTTTGTACCCGGTTCATATACGGCAGATTCGCGCCAGCTCTCGCCATTATCAAGATCAACATCAAACATGTGAATTTTGTCGTATGTTGCATGCACGGTGCCATCGGGTGCAAAAACAAACGCGCGGTTGGCAACCTTGCCATCCGACCGTAAAATCGCGGTAGAACCCACATGCAGCCAGATCTTATGGTGTGCTGCCAGTTCACTGGCACGTTTTACCAGCGGGTCCTTATCTGCGGATTTTACGGTTTCGAACAGTTTTTTGCGTGATTGTTCGACAAAACCGGTCATTTCGGGCGACTGGATATAACGAGCACCCTCACTGACAGCACTGGCAACCAGTTGGGAGAAGGATTCAACATTTTCAGTCAAACTGGTGGTGGAGCGCATTTGAACGCACGCAATACGAAATTCACTCATTTTTTCATCCACCTGTCAAAGTTCAAAATCGTCAGTTTGCTGTCCTGAATTCACTGCTCAACAACGGCTCAAGTTTGCCACTTCGCTCCAGTGCCATCAATTCATCGCATCCGCCCACATGATAGTCGCCAATAAATATCTGCGGAAAAGTTGACCGACCACTGGAACGCTGGATCATCTCATTGCGCAGATTTGCATCATAAGTTGCATCAACCTCACGAAACCCAACACCCTTGCTGCTCAACAAGCGCTTGGCTGCGGTGCAAAATCCACACATTTTTCTGGTATAAATAGTTACGTCTTTCATAGTAATTCCCAAATACATTCAATTTTACCTATATATGGGGTTAATTTGCATCGGGAGCAACCCTTGCAAACGTCAAACAATCCACAGATTGGGCCCCAGCCCGCAACAAAGCCCGGCTGGCAGCGTTCAGGGTAGCCCCGGTTGTCAGCACATCATCCACCAGCAATATTCGCCTGCCCTTTATGTTGATCTTTTGATCTGGTGGCACCCAAAAAGCGCCGCGAACATTGGCCAGCCTTTCTTTTGCCCTTAATCCAACCTGTTGACGGGTGGCACGAATGCGCTGCAAAATTTGTGGTGTATATCTGTTTTCAGAAATTTTTGCGATGTGACGGGCAAGCTCTGCAGATTGGTTGAACCGCCGAAAAAACATTCGCCGACCGTGCAGCGGAACGCCAACAATTACCGGCCTGTCGTTCAACAATTCACCACCTGCGCGAACCATCCATTGCGCCATCCATGGGGCAAGATCGGTTCGGTCTGAGAATTTGAGGCCATGGACCAGCTTTCGGGCAACCGCATCATATTGCGCAACCGCCCGTGCACGGGCAAAAACCGGCGGATTGGCAATCGCATCGGCACTCAAACTACCTTCACCAATATCAAAACCGAAGGGGGCGCCGGTTACGGCGCAATAGGGTTTTTCAATAAATAACATTTCACCCCAGCATTGCGGGCATAACGAGCCCTGATCACCAACATGGGCATCGCAAGCCAAACAAACCGGCGGAATCACCATATTGCCGATCAATGCGCGGATGTGGTTTATCCTTTGTTTTGAAACAGAGATCATAGCCGCTGTCGAGTGTTGCAATTTCAACATTTTTCAAGGATAGCGGTTTTACTGAATTTATGCGAGTGCATCATTGATGACATCAAAACCCGAGCAGTTGTTTGACGAAAATGCCCTGCGATTACGGCGGCAACGCGCGGCACGGCGATATGAGCGGAAACTGGACAGGTCGCCAGATTTTCTTCTGCGCCGCATCGCCGAAGATTTGGGCGACCGGCTTGATGCGGTTACAAGAAATTTCGACCATGCAATCGACCTCTACGGCCGAAATGGAACAATTGCCGAAACTTTGGCGGTGCGGAAAAATATTTCCGGCGTTTTACGAGTAGAAAATTCACAATTCCATATTTCGCAAGATGGTTCCGAAATACATTTCTGCGATTCCGAACAATTTGACCTCGGTCCGTCGCCAGTTGATCTGGTGGTGTCGGCATTTGCGCTGCACTGGTCAAAAGATCTTCCCGGTGCACTTCTACAGATCAGAAGGCTTATGCAACCTGACGGCTTGTTTTTAGGCGTATTACCCGGACCCGGCACATTGACAGAATTACGGCAATGTCTATCGCAAGCCGAAAGTGAAATTTCGGGCGG
>JALTNS010000437.1 GCA_027000565.1 Rhizobiaceae bacterium
TCAATGAAATGATCTGTTGGTTGGCAATATCCTCAATGTCGGTTTGGTAGTCTTCTGCTTCGGATTCATCATCGTCAGTAGCTTGGCTCACCAACGGTGCTTGTCCTTGTTTTCCAAGAAGTGCCCCTGGATCTCTACCTGTCTCCAGTACTGCTTCCACACGTTCGAGCGCTGAGTTGCGTTTGATTTCGCAGATCGTCATGAAAGCACCGAATGAGTGTCTCAAATCTTGCTTGAATGTATCTCGCGGCAATGACTCTTCTTGCCATTCAACTAGCCGAGAGTGCTTGTAGTCGCTATCATCAAACTCATACGGTCCTTTTACGACACCGATCGCCACGCCATTTGTGACTTTACGTGGCATTACAACGTAGTCGCCAACTTTGATCTTGTTCACGAATTGGTTCAACTGGGCTGCAAAGTTGCGTAATCTGTTCTTGCCCTCGTCTGGTAGGACCTCCTGAAGGTGAACGAGGATTTCATCCCGGCTACCTAGCTCGGTTAGATTGCCAACCTCCAAGAAACCGGGAAACAGTTTGCTTTGCTCGATGGCCGGAAGCTCGCGTTCGCCATGCGCGCCAGCTCTAACTATCCAAAGTTTGGGGGCCACTTTACTTCTCGCTTCTGATGTTGACGTAGAGGAGGTGTTCTTCGGTAATACTGTCATAATCTTCTACAGCAAGCACAACTACACAGGCCTACCTGGCACTTTTGTCCTATGGGGCCTTTAGGCATTTCGCAACTCATCACGTTGTTGCACGAGATCAGCGAGAACTTCTGTGGAGTTCCTAATGCCGCGTCGCCACTCTGAGCGTTCATCTGCGGACATAAGCTCATCAGCTCACCTCCACTCAACATTGATGACAATTAGAGCATTTTTTATCTGCAGTGTCAGTGCTGCGTCGTCCATCAGCCCTCCTGTTGCTTACCACTAATCATATAGGGATTGCTGGTTGGAATCAAATAGGGGGCATATTTCAAACTGAGATACTAGCTGGGCGCTATCAACTTGGACAATTCTGATTTGTGCTTTTTCTACTGGTCGTCAGTATTTCTGATTGCTTGCGTCTTTTTTGATGCCCTGTGCTTCGTGCTTTGTGCTTTTCTAGCCTGTGCCTTTTTGTGTAAATCCTGTGTAAAAAGCACAGATATGAGTGTTAATTTATGGCTCACCTTCCCTAAGGCATTTTGGCACAAAGTCCATCAAATGGGACAAATGGGACATTTTCAGAATAAGAATTGTGTATTTCATCCATAATGGAGGCCTGAAATGAAGGTCTTTCAGCCCTGAACTCACTTCAAAATCAATGTGTTAAATTACTGGTTAAGCCGTCGTTCTTGTTTAAAATGAACATCAACAGATCAAAATCACCTCGACAGAAAACCCTGCGTTTATAAGGCGTAGGAATGAACCTTAAATTGAAATATCCCAACATGGTTGGACCCTCTCTTGTGTATTTCCCGTGCTTTGTGCCTCAATTTATTCCAAAAACGTATCTCACGCCTATAAGTGTTTTTTGACACTTTTTTTTCCAATCTCCTCTCCGTAATTATATAACTTAAGTTATATCCCTACAATATAACTGCTCCTTGGTGAACCTGAGCCTAGGGCAAAGCAGGACCATCCCCGAATAAATTCGGGGTGGCCGCCTTGCCCTGCTGATCAATTGCTCCTCGGAGCCACCGTCGCATCGGGCCCCACCTTGCCTGCACACAGCGTGGCGGGATAATCAGGCTACTTCACGAGAAGGTGTGCCTTCCCGGTAGGACATGGGCTTCCTGATTCAGCAGTGCCCTTCCGATATATCCCTACTCCCGTGGTATCGGTAATTCACTTGCACGCCACCGTTGAAATCCGACCATGCAAGCTCAATTCTGTTAAATTATCAGAGCTGCAAACAAGCAGCCCGAAATCTCTCTCAGAAAGTCGCTGAGCTATGGGCCAGCTTTTGTAGGCACTCCATGCTCAAGCAATTGCAAGATGTCCTCTACGCGCCACACGGTCACCCGTGGGCCTAGTTTTATTGGTTTTGGAAAGCGACCATCCTTCACACCAGCCCACCAAGTAGACTTGGAGACCGGGATAGGACCGTGGGGGGAAAGAATTTGTTTGAGCCGGACAAATCCGGCTTGGGGAAATTTTTTATTGCTCAGCATAATGCAACTCCGTTTATTGGCGTCACAGATAAATATTCCCAAGCAGTTGGGGAAAATAGGGTTTAGGTTGCAGAAAACATGGTCTATTTTTTTAGCTAACCTAGACCAGGTTCCGCTGTTACCTGGACTAGGCAACAAGTTTCAAAAACGAATTAATTATGAAATATCAATAGGTTAAAAACTGGTCTACCTTTGCCGTAACCTAGGCCTGTCACTCGTCGAAACACAGACGCCTTTGAAAATAAAATAATTCACGATAAATTTTTTACTTCGTGCCATCTGGAGTCTTGGGCGCTCCGCCTTCAGGGCACCAGTTTACAATCGTCGCTATATCCTCAATGACGGATTCAGCTATATCACCCTTCCTATTCAACAAATCATATTCACGGGCATTTTCATGTAACCACTTAATCGCTGCTTGTTTGGGTGTTGTGGCTTTCAATTTTTCTTCTGAATCCAAATACTCCCACACTGCCACGGCCGCTGCCAATTTTGGTGAATATCTCGGATGTTTCGAATCCAATATTTTGT
>JALTNS010000438.1 GCA_027000565.1 Rhizobiaceae bacterium
GGTCTATATCGTGGGCATAAAGGATATCAATGCGGTCAATGCCAAGCCGTTCCAGTGAAAATTCGACCGAGCGCAGCACCCCGTCATACCCATAATCATAGACTTCCTTGCGGTTGGGCACATCAAACCACTTGCCAACCCCGTCTCGGGTATCAACAGATGCCGCTTTCAGCAGGCGACCAACCTTGGTTGATAGCACATATTCATCGCGTGGCTTGTCACGTAAAAACCGGTTGAGACGGGTTTCTGACAAGCCAAAACCATAAAGTGGTGCCGTATCATAATATCGAACCCCGGCATCCCACGCCATGGTCAACACCTGATGGGCTTCTTCGTCGCTGACAGGCTTGTAAAGATTGCCAAGCGGAGCCGTTCCCATGCCAAGTTCAGTGAATGTCAGACCACCGTTGTTGAGCCGGTCCCAATGTCTGGTTTTCAGGGTCATATTACGCTCTTTCATTACGTGTTGGCGGCAAGCAGACTTTCGATTTCCACCAATGTCGGCATAGAAGGTGCGGTTCCTGGTCTCGTGACCGAAATTCCAGCCGTTGCACTGCCAAATCTCACCGCGTCAACCGGCTCGAAGCCGCGCACCAAGGCCGCGGCAAACCCGCCGTTGAAAGCATCGCCCGCACCGGTTGTTTCAACCACCGGACCTGCATTAAATGCCGGAACGTGGATTGATTGGCGGGCGTCATGATAAAGCGCACCATTTTCTCCAAGAGTGATGATTGCTGCACCAACACCGGCATCCAGCAGCGCGGTCGCAGCTTTTTTGGCATCATCAACAGATTTGACTGTAATGCCGGTAATGCCTTCGGCTTCGGTTTCATTTGGTGTTACAAAATCGCATAGCGCCAACATACCGTCAGGCAGATCGGCGGCAGGCGCCGGGTTGAGTACCGTTTTTGCACCACCATCTCTTGCAAGCTTCAGTCCATGCATGGCCGCATCCATTGGCTGCTCAAGCTGCGTTACAAATACAGCAGAACCGGCAATCAGATTGGCGCAATTGTCGATATCCGCCGGTGAAATTGTTCCAGCCACGCCAGGGCAAACGATGATGGCATTATTGCCGGTTGCCTCTTCGACAAAAATATAGGCCGCACCGGTATAGCTGTCCTCGTGCTGGCTCACTTGCGGTGTAACTCCGGCCTTGGCCCAAATGTCGAGCGCCATATCTGCAAACGGATCTTTGCCAAGTTTGGTCAGAAAATGAACTTTACCGCCAGCCATGGCGGCTGCCACTGCCTGATTGGAGCCTTTGCCGCCGGGCCCAAGGGCAAAGCTGTTGCCAAGGATGGTTTCACCCATGCGCGGTGCGCGCTCTGCCCGATAGGTAGTATCGGCGACAAATACACCCAATATTACAATATCTTCCCGCATTACTCTAACCCATTCCATCAGGTGGAATTACGCCCTTGCGCAACAGGAAACAACCGTAAAAACGCCGTTCTCCAGTCTGGATTACCGCAAAAGCCTTTTTTGCCTGATCGTAGAAATCAAACCGTTCAATGCTTATCATTGTGCGTGGTGTGCCCTCAGCTGCATCAATGATGTTCTGTACTTCGCTTTGCACCGGGGGCACTTCGTCGGGGGCATCAACCACCTCCATGCGTCCGGCAAAATCGTCAACAAATGTATCAAGCGGCATCACCGATAGTACAGCCTCAACCGCCTCGGCACAGGTGAGATTCTCCATCCGCAGCAATTCGCCAAATGTGGTTTCGCTGGCAACAGAATAGGATGGAAAATTGGTGTCGGCAATAATCAGCGCATCGCCGTGCCCCATTGAGCGCAAGGCATATAAAACATCTGCATTCAGTCGTGGATCAATTCCTTTTAACATCAATTTCTCCCACCGCGTGATCAGCGGTTCTGTTTAGTTTACTCGTCAGGATAGTCGTTTGCCGGACGCCGGGTCAAAAACATGAATGTAACTCACATCCGGTTTCAGATGAACCTTTTGACCTGGCTCAAACTTATGTCGTTCCCTAAATACCGCAACAATATCCTGATCGCCAAAGGTCAATATCACATGGGTTTCCGCCCCGGTCGGTTCAACCAGAGAAACGGTGCAGGGAATACCCTTATCAGCCAATTCAAGATGCTCGGGGCGAATGCCAAAAACAATTTCCTGCCCATCTGCCAATCTATCAATAGCAGGGCAGGGCAGCCGCGTACCATGAGATTCAATCTCAACGTTTGTTCCGGTTTTTATAACGCCGTTGATCAGGTTCATCGAGGGGGAGCCGATAAATCCGGCAACGAATATATTGTCAGGATGGTCATAGAGATCAAGCGGAGAGCCGATTTGTTCAATATTGCCATCGTGCATGACAACGATCTGGTCGGCCATTGTCATAGCTTCAACCTGATCGTGGGTCACATAAACCATGGTGGTGCGTAGCCTCTGGTGTAATGCCCGGATTTCGCTGCGCATTTGCACCCGCAACTTGGCGTCAAGATTGGACAGTGGCTCATCGAACAGAAAAACCTGCGGATCGCGCACGATTGCCCGCCCCATTGCCACCCTTTGCCGCTGGCCACCGGACAAAGCCCGCGGATAACGGTCAAGATAGGGTTCAAGCCCTAAAATTCCGGCAGCATTGTCCACCCGGCTCTTGATTTCCGCCTTGTCCATGCCACGCATCTTGAGTGAAAAGGCCATATTGGCCGCAACAGTTTTATGGGGGTAGAGCGCATAATTCTGGAACACCATGGCGATGTCACGCTCCGCCGGTGGCAGGTTGTTGACGACCGTGTTGCCGAGTTGAATTGTGCCTGAAGTGATGCCCTCAAGTCCGGCAATCATTCGCAACAGTGTTGATTTTCCGCAACCGGAAGGCCCGACCAGAACGACAAATTCGCCATCGGCAATGTCTATGTCGACGCCGTGCAGCACCTCAAGATTACCGTAGTTCTTGCGGACGTCGCGTATGGTTACCTCGGCCATGCATTCCCCGTTTCACTAGGACATCATCAACGACTAGCCGAGATTAGACGGCCTGTCGAGCGAGTGAACATACTAACATGTTAGATGCTTGACAAGCTGCATTAACACTGAAACTATCGCCTTGTTGATCTGGCACTGTCCTTTGTGAGTGGAGGATAAGACGTGCTGCAAAACACACCCAAACCGTAAAAGTCAGAGATTTTTTCGGCCAGTTTGCAGCAGATGACCGGGTTGAAACAGATTTTAACAGGGAGGAATTACGATGAAGGTAAAGCTGTATAATAGCCTGATGGAGGCTCAAATGAACCGGCGCAATATGTTGAAGGGTGCTGCAAGCGCCACCGCGATTGCAGCTGTTGGTGGAGTAGGTTCAGCCATTACAACACGCCCGGCATGGGCATCTTCTGATTTGCGTGCCGCAATGTTGAAAATTCCCGGTGTTGGCAAGGGTTCGCCTTCCGATGCCGATTGGCAAAAAGTCGGCGCAATGACCCTTGGACCAACAAAAGAAGTGGTCAAGGAGGGTGAATTTGCCGGTGTTGAACTGACTTTCATGGGCCTTAACAACCAGAACTTGCACAATTTCCTGTTTCGCGGATTTTTGAAACCCTGGGAAAAATACACCGGTGCCAAAATCAATTGGGTAGATCTGGCACAGGCCGATTACAATGCCCGTTTGCAACAGTCGATTGCAACCCAGACCGTTGATTTCGACATCATCGAAATGGGTGCACCATTTGAAGGAGATGTTACCGGCCGTGGTCTTGCTTCCGAAATGCCGGACTGGGTGAAATCGGTTATCGATATGGACGATTATGTCGATTACCTTAAGGCACCCGTTGGTACTTGGGGCGGCAAAACCTATCGCGTATCCATTGATGGCGATTGTCATAACTTCAACTACCGCACGGACTATTTCTCCGATGCTGGATTTGCCGCTGCATGGAAAGCGGAAGGTCACAAAGGTGAATGGGAAGTACCAACCACCTGGCAAAAGGTTCAGGAGGTCACCAAATTCCTCAAAGGCAAAAAAGATCCGCTTTCCGGTCTTGCAGCCCATGGCTATCTCGATCCGCTGAAGGGCTGGGGCGGATTTGGTTTCTACTTTCTTGCTTCACGTGCAACCGCCTATGCCAAACATCCAGACGATCCGGCCTGGCTGTTTAACCCCGAAGATATGTCGCCACGGGTCAACAATGCGGCCTGGGTGCGGGCCATTCAAGACGTGCTTGACGTGCTTGATGCCCAGCCAACCGACCAGATCAATGCAGATCCCGGCACTACCGGGTTCCAGCAATTCCTTGCCGGAACCGGCTCAATGTTAAGCTGGTGGGGTGATATTGGCTCCAATGCCAAAACCTCTGACACCTCGGTGGTTGGCGATGTCACCGGTTTCTCGATCCTGCCGGGTTCTGACGATGTCTGGAACCATAAGGAAGGCAAGTGGGAAACCTTGGCATCCGGTCCAAACTATGCGCCCAACATGGCCTATATCGGCTGGGGCGTTTATGTCATGGCCCGGGTTGATTCCGACAGCAAGAAACACAAGGCCGCATGGTCTGCTGCAGCTCATTTGGGGGGCAAGGATATATCACTTTGGGCCGCTGCCTATCCATCCGGCTTTCAGCCCTATCGGAATTCGCATTTTAATATCCCGGAATGGGTCGGAGCCGGTTACGACGAGGCGTTTATCAAGGATTACCTTGCCTCGGAAGCCGACAGCTATAATCATCCGAACGCGGCGATTGAGCCGCGAATTCCCGGCATCTTCCAGTATTATTCGGTTGCCGAGGATGAACTGGCTAAAATCTATGCTGGTCAATATAAATCAGCCCAGGAAGGGGCCGATGCGATTGCAGCTGCATGGGATAAAATTACCGACCAGATCGGTCGGGAAAGCCAGACGAAACTTTATAAATCGTCGCTCGGCATATAATCCCAACGAGGGTTGGCGGGTGACCGCCAACCCTCTGCAATTCAAGTTTTATCGAGCAACATGTCCACTCAGGCCGACCTCTTACATGTGGTAACTTCGGACCATATCACGCCCAGGCGCGCTGCGTTTGGTCGTTTTCTTGTCTGGGGCTCTGCCGGGCTGTTTGGCTTGAGTGTGCTATGGCAGGTGTTGTTCGAATTCGATGTCACCGCGTTTGGTTTTGATAACTGGCGGCCGGTTCTTTATGCCTATGTCTTTTGGGCAATCTGCCTTTGCGTATCACAGGTGATCATTCGTGGCGAACAGGGCAAGCGGGCGCTGTTTGTTTTACCGGCTGTGTTGTTTGTCGTCTCGATGGTGGTATTTCCGCTGTTGTTTGGTCTTTCCATTTCATTTTCAGACTGGAACCTTGCGTCTCTTGACGGGCGAAAATTCAACGGTTTTGATAATTTCCGCCAGATGTGGGCAGATCCGTTTTACTGGAACGCACTAAAAAACATGGTCTACTACACGTTGGCCATTTCTGTTGAATATGCCATTGCCTTTGGATTGGCGCTGTTGCTCAACTCGCAAATACGCGGACAGAAATTTTTCCGCGTTGCATTTTTAATGCCGTTGATGTTGTCGCCGGTGGCGGTATCGTGGATGGTTGGCAAGTCGATGCTGGAAGTGCGCTTTGGCCCACTGGCGCGGTTGGCGCGGTGGATTGGTTGGGAAAACCCTTCGTTTTTTGGTACAGCCGAGTTTGCCCGTGCAACCATTATGATCATGGATGCCTGGACCTTCATTCCCTTTATGATGATTATGATTTTGGCGGGCTTGCAGGCAATTCCGAAAGAGGTGCAAGAAGCCGCCATTGTTGATGGCGCATCGCCCTGGCAATCGTTCTGGCAAGTGACTTTCCCGCTGATGCTGCCAATTTCGATTACGGCAATTCTTATTCGCATCATATTCAAGCTGAAACTTGCCGACATCATTATCAATGTGACCTCCGGTGGACCCGGCGGGGCGACAGATTCTGTTACCAGTTTTATATTCCGTGAATACCGCGACCGCTCGAATGTTGGTTACGGCACCCTGCTGGCGATGGTTTATCTGGTGCTGATTGTGGTCGCGATCACCATTTTCATGAAGTTGGTCGATCGCTGGATGAACCCGAGGTATTAGGGCATGTGGGCAATTAGGATTTGGAAGACGGCATGAGGCAAAATTGTTCAAAATCAAGAGAAAAACCTCTGACACGGCGATCCCTTTCAAGGTTTTTAGATGAAACAATGGGCGAATTTGCTCGTATCCCGAGGAGGCGGGCAATTTCATACCTGAATACGTTGGAAATCTCTTGTAGTGGGGTGCGCCACGGCGAGCTTTCCACCTGTTCAAAACTGAAATTGTACTCGCGCCGCGACCGAAACCTAATTGTCCACAGGCCCTAAATGTCAAACGCCCAGATATTCCACGACACCGAACAGGACTTAAGCCACAAAGCAAGGTGGTTGAGCAAACGGGTCATGGTCTATGGAATATTGATATTCTGGGCAATCATTTGCCTGTTCCCGATCTATTGGACAATCACCACATCATTCAAAATTGCACCCGACGTGATGCGTGGTAATATGGTTCCGTGGTGGGATTACACGCCAAAATGGCTTGGCTGGAAATCGCTTGGAATGTCACCAGCGACGATATTTGATGAATCAACTGTGCGTGAGGAATTTATCAAACGCATCGTCAATTCGGCCTATGCAGCGATAGGCTCTTCCAGTCTGGCGCTGGTACTGGGCAGTCTCGCGGCTTACGGTCTTTCGCGTTTTAATTATAAATTCGGTTTCATGCGCAATCCGGATATTTCGTTTTTCTTTTTAAGCCAGCTTATCCTGCCTCCGGTGGTTCTGGCCCTGCCATTTTTGGTGCTTTACAAGGAACTGGCACTGCTCGACACCCGTATCGGGCTGATCCTGCTTTATGCGTTGACGGTATTACCGATTGTCATCTGGATCATGCGCGATCAGTTCGCTTCGATTCCGGTAGAAATAGAGGAAGCCGCTTTGGTCGATGGCATGTCCGTGTGGGGCTCTTTTTTTACAATCGTATTACCGATAGCCCTGCCGGGGCTGGTTGCGGCCTTTATATTGTCACTTGTTTTAACATGGAATGAGTATTTTTTTGCAGCCCTTTTGACCAGCACAGATGCTAAAACCCTGCCCGTAATGGTCGCCAGCCAGACCGGCAGTCAGGGTATCAACTGGTGGTCGATGGCAGCACTTTCCGGGGCCGCGATTTTTCCGCTGGTGGTGATCGGTATTGTGCTGGAACGATATATCATCAAAGGCATGGCCTCGGGTGCCGGTAAATAATAGCCTAACCACGGACCAACCACTACAATGTCGCATATGGATTGCTGTACGGCGCCCGCGTGATCAGACGTTTGTATGGTTTTGATAGATATCGCTCTTTCTTTGTGGCAGAGAGACAAAATGTTTCTATCGGTATTTGACCTTTTCAAGATTGGCATCGGTCCGTCATCATCCCATACCATGGGGCCGATGGTGGCAGCCGGTATGTTTTTAGACGAGGTCGAAAACGGCGACTGGCCAAGGCCGCCCCTGGCGGAAGTTGTTCGCATTGGTGCTTCCCTGCATGGATCGCTGGCATTCACCGGCAAGGGTCATGGCAGCGACCGGGCCGTAATTTTGGGGTTGATGGGTGAAGACCCGAAAAATATCGACCCTGATACGGTCGATGCGATCCTGCAACAAGCACACAAATCCAAAAAAATTCCAGGTTCCCCTGGCTATCAGTTTGATCCTGAAAAAGATCTGGTGTTCGACTACGATACAAAACTTCAGGGCCATTCCAATGGGCTGGTGTTTTACGCCTATAACGACCTTGATATCGTGCTTTTGCGCAAAGTCTATTATTCGATTGGCGGCGGTTTTGTCGTCGAAGAAAGCGATCTTGAGCAGGCGCAATCCTTGCCCGGAGAAGCGCCGGCCAATGTGCCGTTTCCCTTTGCCAATGCGCAGTCCATGTTAAAAATGGCAAAAATATCGGGCCAGTCAATTGCTGAAATGAAACGCGCCAACGAGGAAGCTGCTATCGGCCATCAGGCTCTCGATCAGGGTCTGCACAATACATGGGCTGCGATGAATGCCTGTGTGGAGCGCGGACTTGTACAGGAAGGTGAATTACCCGGAGGGCTCAAGGTTAAGCGGCGGGCGAAATGCCTGCATCAGCGATTGAATGAGCAATGGAAATCAAATCACACCAACCCGCTT
Organism: Rhizobiaceae bacterium; assembly: GCA_027000565.1. Classification (GTDB taxonomy): domain Bacteria; phylum Pseudomonadota; class Alphaproteobacteria; order Rhizobiales; family Rhizobiaceae; genus SZUA-100. Next base: position 8,168 of record JALTNS010000438.1, read on the forward strand.
GCTGCCAATGACTGGCTGAGCCTTTTTGCGATGGCGGTGAACGAAGAAAATGCTGCCGGCGGCAAGGTTGTTACAGCGCCGACCAACGGTGCAGCAGGCGTTATCCCGGCGGTCATTCGCTATTACCTCGGGTTCAGTGATGGTGCCGACAAAAAGGGCATTGAAGAATTTTTGTTGACTGCCGCCGCCATTGGTGGACTGATCAAGCATAATGCGTCCATTTCAGGTGCTGAGGTTGGCTGTCAGGGGGAGGTGGGTTCTGCCTCCGCTATGGCTGCTGCCGGTCTTGCAGCCGTCATGGGCGGCACGCCGGAGCAGGTGGAAAATGCCGCGGAAATCGCATTGGAGCACCATTTGGGTATGACTTGCGATCCGGTTGGCGGGTTGGTTCAGGTGCCATGTATCGAACGCAATGCGCTGGGCGCGGTGAAAGCAGTGACGGCGGCATCACTGGCGCTGCACGGCGATGGCCAGCATTTTGTTTCACTCGACAGCTGCGTTGAGACCATGCGTCAGACCGGGCTTGATATGAACGAGCGCTACAAGGAAACCAGCCAGGGTGGCCTTGCCGTCAACACAGTTGAATGTTGAGAGAGGCTGGTCCTAATGAGAAATCGGAAAGAAGAATGAATCGATTTTTTGGGTTTGCCGTGACAGTATTGATTTCAGTGCCAATTCTCTACTGGGTTTCGGGTATTTGGGGGGTGGGCTGGAAAGAACGGCACATGACTCAAATCCTTGAATCCGTTGGTGTTAAGAATGAACAGAGTATAAAAGTAGTTTTTTCAAAATATGAAGAATTCTTATTTATGAATGACTATTCCGCCTCATATTGTTTCGATTTGGATGGTGTTCAGCTATCGGCAGAGGTAACGAACTGGACATTGAAAAATACTGACAACGAAAGAGATTCAATAATTCGCAAACGGGCATTTACATCCAATTTCAATCAACCGATTTGCGTGGAAAAGAATTCAGGAAATTATGAGGATATTAAAATGCTTGTGTTGGATGCGCGCTGGTCTAAATCACAATTAGTAGGTTGGGAAGTACTGTTTTTTGACCCATCGAGTAACCGGCTTCTTTTTTCAGGGTCGCAGATTTAGCGGGCCTGGAAACCGCAGTCACAGCTGCCTTGCGGTCAACACAGTTGAATGCTGAGTTTTCTTATGGTCGACAATGTGCCAGATTATACATCGCGCGACCATTGATAGTGTTTACGTCCCTTTATGCCTTCATCTGACAAAGAATCCGGATTTTTCTCGACTTTTCGCCCGGACAATGAACGGCCGAAAAAATCGACCGGAAACGTTGTTCGCCGCTATTTAGACTGGGCGATGCGTATTGGCATTTCCGGCTATGATCGGGATACCAGAAGGCGGCTCTCGATTGTCAATATGGCCGGCTATCTCTCAGCCCTGTCATCAATTTCCTATGCAGCAAACTTTGCAATGTACGATTATTCGGCACTTAAATGGCTGGTATTCGGTAATCTGTTGTCAGCAGTATTGACCGCTACTGCGCCTTTCTGGCATCGCTATAATTCGATTGCCGCCGCTGCGGTGATGACGACAACGGTCGCCGTGACCCTGTTCTTTTTCGTGTCCATTCTGGGGCGCGATTCCGGCATTCAGCTCAACTATATCGGTTCGGTTGCGATTGCCTTTGTGATATTCGGGTTGAAACATTTGCGCATCATTGCCCTGGTCACGGTGGTTTGTATTGTCGGCAATATTTCGAGCGTTTTCCTGTTTGAAACCGGCAGCGCTCAATGGGCAGTCGATGATGGTTTCATGGCGCAACTCTACATCATGTCTGCGACCTCGATAATGTTGATTCTGGCACTTGTGGTTTGGTATGCATTTAGCATTGCTGCAGATGCGGAAGCCCGTTCCGAACGGTTGCTGATGAACATATTTCCGGAAAAAATCGCGAATCAGTTGCGGCTTTTTCCTGATGAACCGATTGCCGATCGCTTTGACGAGGCAACCGTTTTATTCGCCGATCTGGTCGGATTCACAAGTCTTTCCAATCGATTGGGGCCGGAGCAACTGGTATTTCTGCTAAATGAGATTTTTTCAAAGTTTGACGCTGTCGGTGCGGGTCTCAACACTGAAAAAATCAAAACCATTGGTGATGCCTATATGGCGGTCAGCGGCGCGCCCGAACCGGCAGAGGACCACGCTGAGCGTATATTGCTTTTAGCTATCGGTATTCGCAATGCGATTGTCGAAATTGCCGATATGCATCAAACTGACCTCAATGTGAGAATAGGAATTGCCACCGGGCCAATTACCGCTGGCGTCATTGGCAAAGCCAAATTTGCCTATGATGTATGGGCACCGACGGTTAATCTGGCATCAAGGCTTGAATCAAACGGCGAGGCCGGTCGCATCCATGTTTCGCATGAAGTTTATCAGGCATTAAAGGGCAAGTATAAATTTGAAAAAGCCACGACCAGAACTCTTAAGGGAATTGGCCGGTTGCAAACATGGTTTTATGTGAGTTAATACCGGTAAATTCCTGTAATTAGTTTGGAATTCCAAATGGAATTGATCTCAACCGCGATACTTGAATACCCCTACGAGCTTCATTGGGCTTTGACTGTTATTGCGGCGTTGATCTGGTGTTTCCGGCAAACTAAACCGGGTAAAACACGTGTTATTGCAGATATCCTGAGTGCTGCGTCAATCGTCGCTGTTTGGGCGATTTATGTGTTGTTCTCAATTGAGCAGCAAGAAGAATCACCATTTTCGCAGCGTGGATGGTTTATCTTTTTCAGCATGGTAACAACGGGCCTATTGCCAGTTTTAACGGCAACAGCCCATTGGTTTTTTGGACGTGGTATTGGTCGAATTGTCAGAATAATCTACAAAAAATGGAGTTGAAATGCGTTTACTAAAAAACCCGTTTCGCAGTACTGGACTACCATCCCTCGCAGGGTTGGCGAAGGGCGAGATTTGTGTTGATCCTACGAATGCAACCAAATTGTTCAACCGCTGCCCGCTCGCGATACAAACACCGCTTCTTGAAGTTTCCGAACTGGCTAAGTCGCTCGGTGTTGCCAGCGTTCACCTCAAGGACGAACGCACGCGCATGGGGCTTGGCAGTTTCAAAGCACTTGGCGCTGCCCATGCAATTGCCAAAATGGCGGCAGACAGGGAGGAAACCGGTAGTGCTGCAACCATAGACAAAGCCCTTGAAGGCACCACATTTGTTTGTGCCAGTGCGGGTAATCACGGACTGTCGATGGCCGCAGGTGCCGCACTGTTTGGCGCAAATGCGGTTGTTTATTTGTCCCGTTCGGTACCTGGTAAATTTGCACAAAAACTAAAGGACAAAAAAGCCAGCGTGGTGGTCGAGGGCGATAACTACGAAGCCAGTATGGCGGCCGCGATGGCCGCTGCTGATCAAAATGGCTGGATATTGCTATCGGACAGTTCGTGGCCGGGTTACAGTGATCGCGCGCGCGATGTAATGGAAGGTTATCTCATTATGGGTGCCGAAGTGGCAAACCAGATCAATCAACCGCCAACCCACATATTTCTGCAGGCGGGTGTTGGTGGGCTGGCTGCCGCCGCGACAGCGTCTGCTCGAAAAGTTTGGGGCGGGGGTCCGGTTGTGGTTATCGTGGAACCAGAATTTGCGCCCGCTTTGATTGAGAGCATAGAGGCCGGCGGTCCGGAATCAACCGAAGGTCCGGTATCAAATATGGGGCGGCTTGATTGCAAAGAACCCTCGCATCTGGCGCTGAAATATCTGGCCAATGAGGCTGATTATTTTATGACAATCAGCGAGAACGACGCGCAGAATGCGGTTGATAGCCTCGCTGAGCATGATATCGAAACCTCACCATCAGGCGGCGCGGGAGTGGCTGGTCTTGTAACTTTGAGCAAGGCTGGTGGTCTGCCCGATCTTAATGAAAATTCACAGGTATTGGCTTTTATTACCGAGGGGGCAGAAGGTGCCTGATCAGGACTTCCCGGTCAGCGAGTTTGAAGCGCGTATGGAAAACGCGCAAATTGCCATGCGCCGCGAAAATCTTGACGCCCTGTTATTCACCAGCGAAGCGGAAATACGCTACTTCACCGGATTCCGAACCCTGTTCTGGTTAAGTCCGACCCGCCCGTGGTTTTTAGTTCTTCCACGCAATGGCAAGCCAGTTGCGATTATCCCCGAAATCGGCGCAGAACTTATGCGCAAGACCTGGGTTGATGATATCCGCACATGGTCGTCGCCTGCTCAAGATGATGATGGTATTTCACTGCTTGCTGAAGCGCTCAATGGCTTTAATCACATCGGTATGCCAATGGGGCGGGAAAGCTCCCTACGAATGCCATTGACCGATTTTGAAAGCCTGTGTGACCGGTTGCGAAACTCATCATTTATGGATTGCACGGAACTTGTAGGTTCCCTCAGAATGGTGAAATCAGCGGCAGAAATTGCCATCATTTCGGATATTTGCTCCATTGCGTCGCGAAGTTTTGCCAACGCGTCCAACTTGTTTTTCGAAGGTCAGCCCTTGAGCGAGGCCTTTCGGGCCTTTCGAACTGACTTGCTGGCGGAAGGGGCTGATGATGTGCCCTATCTGGTCGGCGGGGCGGGGCTGGATGGATATGCTGACGTCATTTCTCCACCTAATGAAATGCCGCTTAAAACCGGTGATGTTTTAATGCTCGATACCGGCGCAACTCTAAAAGGCTATTTTTGCGATTTTGATCGCAATTTTGCCATTGGTCATGCCGGAGATGCGGCCGTCCGCGCATATTTAACGTTGCACGCGGCAATAGATGCAGGATTGGATCATGCACGGCCGGGCATAACCTGTAATGCGTTATTTTCGGCTATGGCCAGCAAACTCGGCCGCGTTTCAGGCGGCAATGTCGGCCGATTTGGCCACGGTCTTGGCATGCAATTGACAGAAGCACCATCACTGGTTTCTTTCGATGAAACGGTGTTGAGGGAGGGCATGGTTATTACTCTTGAACCGAGCATGACGGTCCGCGATGGCAGGATCATGGTGCATGAGGAAAACATCGTTATTCAGGATGGGCCGCCACGCTTGCTCTCTCAACGTGCCGCGCCAGAATTGCCGGTGATTTAAAATGAAAACAGAACAATTGAGTTTTGAACTGGATGGCGGTGCTGCCGCAAAAGCGGCCCTGGGCCTGATTGTGCTGCAAAGTGATCTGACGCTGGAGGCGGAGTTTCGTACGCTTTTTGATGTTGAAGGTATTGCGCTTTATCACAGCCGCATTCCAAGTGCAGCTGAGGTGACTCCAGAAACCCTGGCGCAAATGGAGCGAGATCTGCCGCGCACAACGTCTCTTTTGCCTTCTCCTCTTGATGTTGTCGGCTATGGCTGTACATCGGGGGCGACTATTATCGGTACTCAAAAAGTTGCTGAAATCGTTCAACAATCTCACCCGGATGCCAAAGTCACCAATCCAATAAGTGCAGTAATCGCAGCATTGCACAAATTGAATGCCCGAAATATCGGGCTGATCACGCCCTACATTGCCCCGGTTTCGAATGCCATGCGGCAGTATCTTGAGAAGTCTGGAATCAATATCTGCGAATTTGCGTCGTTTGAACAGGTTGAGGAGGAAATTGTTGCGCGGATATCGCCGCTGTCATTATTTGATGCAATTTGTCAGGTAGGCGAGCACAAGAACGTTGATGCGGTTTTTGCATCCTGCACCAATTTGCAGAGTTTCTCGATTATTGCAGATGCGGAAGCGATTATCGGCAAGCCGGTTATTACCAGTAATCAGGCGCTGGCCTGGCACATGATCAAACTTGCCGGCCTGTCAGATGAAATCTTTGGGCCGGGCAAACTGTTCAACGGCTAAAATAGGCGAGACAGAACCTTAGCTTGAATATTTTGCTTGCTGGCAATCAGGCTTTGTCCGGGTATTTTTTCTTGAGAATCCATCTGGATACGAAGACGATGGCTGTTACAAACAGAACCAGCCCGACAAGTGCAAGCAATGGGCCGGTCATTGGCACTTTTGTATTCATTACCATTTCTCCCGCATTACCATTTGGCGGAAATCCATTTTGCATTGCTATCCTCACTGCTTGGGTTGACTTCAAACTCCTGCCTGATTGGAGTTTCCAGCACATGTAATGTCAAGTCGAATTGAAATAATGTATCGGATTGTCGCAGGTCGGGTGTGATTTTCTCTGGCGTCCGCGGCAAAACCCGCTAAAACCTGTATCCATGATAAAGTCCCTGTTGATCGCCAATCGTGGTGAAATTGCCTGCCGTATCATACGCACTGCCCGCGCCATGGGCCTGCGCACCATTGCGGTATATTCTGATGCAGATGCCAATGCACTACACGTGCGTGAAGCTGATGAGGCATTTCGACTTGGTCCGGCGCCGGTCGCAGAATCCTATCTTCGCACCGGGCGTATTTTGAAAATAGCCAAAGATGCCGGTGCGGATGCTATTCACCCGGGTTACGGTTTCCTTTCCGAAAATGCCGATTTTGCTGAATTATGCGCGGAAGCCGGAATGATTTTCGTCGGCCCGCCAGGCGATGCCATTCGGGCTATGGGGTTGAAAGACAAAGCCAAAGAAATCATGCAACAGGCTGGTGTGCCTGTCGTGCCGGGCTATCATGGCCAAAAACAGGACGATGAATTTCTGAAACGCAAAGCCTATGAAACTGGTTACCCGGTGCTGATCAAGGCGGTGGCGGGCGGTGGCGGCAAGGGCATGCGCCGGGTCAACAAGGCTATTGAATTTGATGCTGCCCTTGATGCGGCACGTCGCGAGGCTCAATCATCCTTTGGCAATGATCGGATGCTGATTGAGAAATTTATTGCCAGCCCGCGCCATATCGAAATTCAGGTGTTTGCTGACAACCACAAAAATGTGGTGCATCTGTTTGAACGCGACTGTTCACTGCAGCGCCGCCATCAAAAGGTCATTGAGGAAGCGCCGGCACCGGGCATGAGTGAAGAACTGCGTGCCATAATGGGTAAGGCCGCCTGTGATGCGGCCCGCGCAGTCGGCTATCAGGGCGCTGGAACCGTTGAATTTATTGTTGATGGCGAAGGTGGGCTTTCTGCTGACGGATTTTATTTTATGGAAATGAACACAAGGCTGCAGGTCGAACACCCGGTCAGTGAGTTGATTTCCGGCACTGATCTGGTCGAATGGCAATTGCAGGTCGCCAATGGTGAAGAACTGCCAAAAACCCAAAGTGAATTGGAAATCAATGGCCACGCGGTTGAAGCGCGGGTTTATGCCGAAGACCCTGCAACCGAATTTCTACCTTCCACCGGTAGCCTCGCGCTGGTCGATTTTCCTGATGGTGTTCGTGTTGATACTGGCGTTGAAACCGGCGATGAGATCAGCCCGTTTTACGATCCGATGATTGCCAAACTGATTGCCCATAGTGATACCCGCAAGGGTGCGCTGGACGCCTTGAAGAAGGCACTCGATGAAACCACCATCGCCGGGCCAAAAACCAATATCAGCTTTCTCGCTAACCTGTGTGAACACCCGCAGTTTCGCGCCGGTAAGTTTGATACAGGATTGATTGATGAAAATCTCGATGTCCTGACCAATGCCGGTGGGGATTCCGCCGCATTGATCGCCTGCGGCACTATTGCCATGGTTAAAAAAGAGCAAGAGCGATTGGCGCGGAAGGTTCAGCCTGGTTCTCCCTGGGCGATTAACGATTCTTTTGGTGGTGTTCGCACGTTAACTTACAAATATCTCGTAGATGGCGAGGCCTGTTCTTCTGTTGTGCGGTTTGATGGTGAAAACATCGGGGTTCTCGATGTACAAGGTAAGTTAATTACACCCGCCGGTGGCGCTAAAATTGTTGATGCGAATTCGCATATCTTCGTCATTTTGCGCGGCAGGCAAATCAAGATCGAACCCTATGTTGCCAGCAGCGCCGCCTCATCCAATGGTGCCAGCGATGGCATGGTTCGGGTGCCGATGCATGGCAAAATCATCAGCCTGTCGGTTGAAGAGGGTGATGAAGTGGATGAAGGTGATTTGCTGTTTGCTGTTGAAGCGATGAAGATGGAACACGCAGTTATCGCTCCCATCGCCGGAATTGTTTCGGAACTGGCAATCGCCATTGGCGATCAAATGGGTGAAGGGACAATAGGCCTGAAGATTGAGGCAGGCGAGAGTTGATTATCCACAGCCAGCACGGCCAAAGACATTGGCTTTCACCAATTGCCCAACTACAACAAGTGGATGACTTTGAATCTGGTGAAATTATGTGTCGGGGTGTCAGCGATAGAAGAATTGCAGGCGTTCATTGATAACCGGATTGAACAACGTCGCGCTACGGGCAAATCTCAATATTCATGGCACATCACCCGTATGGTGCCCAAACGCCGGGATGAACTGCTTGATGGCGGATCGCTGTACTGGGTGATCAAGGGCAATGTGCAGGCGCGGCAGATTTTGACCGATATTGAGATTTTTACCGATAATGAGGGCATTCGCCGCTGCAAATTGTGGCTAGAATCGCGACTGATCCTCACCCAGTGGCAGCCGCGCCGCGCCTTTCAGGGTTGGCGTTATCTTCAACTAAAAGATGCGCCGTCAGATATAAACGCCAATGAAGCCGATGCAGTGCCACCGGAATTGCGCCGCGATCTGGCCGAGCTTGGGCTGTTATAAATTTCAAATTAAGCCATTCAGCCATAGGGCAAATTTCTTTTCGCACAGGTGAAAATACTTATTGCAATTAAGAATGGTTTGCATTAGCAACAGCCGTGAAGCTGCAATTGCGATGGATCATCAGCGTGCAGGCAAATATTTCGGAGAGAAAATTTGAGCGGGGAAACCCTCACACCCGGTAAGATCGATGACGGCTTCAAAATGGAGCTCGAAACACCATCACTGGTCGAGTCCTACCGTTCAGTTGCTGTCCCAGCCAATGGCAGGTTTGCGGCTCGTTTCTTCGCGTTTCTCGGCCCTGGCTTTCTCGTATCTGTCGGTTATATGGACCCGGGCAACTGGGCAACATCCATCGCTGGTGGTTCGCAATTTGGTTATACGCTTTTAGCCGCAGTTCTGGTTTCCTCGCTTATGGCGATATTGCTGCAGGCGCTGTGCGCAAGGTTTGCCATTGCGACCGGGCGTGATCTGGCTCAGGCGTGCCGGGATCATTATTCAAAACCGGTCGGGTTTGTTCTGTGGGTTTTGGCGGAGCTGGCAATCATCGCCACCGATCTGGCTGAAGTAATTGGTACAGCCATCGGGCTTCAATTGTTATTTGGCCTGCCCTTGATCTGGGGCGTAGCGATTACCGCGCTTGATGTATTTTTGATCCTCTACTTGCAATCAAAAGGTTTTCGTTGGATCGAGGCCTTTGTTGTCACAATGATTCTGGTCATTGCGGTGTGTTTTGTCGGGCAATTAATTTTGGCCCAGCCCTCATTCTCCGGAATATTATCAGGTTTTATCCCATCATCGGAAATTGTTACCGATAACCGGATGCTGTATCTGGCGCTTGGAATTCTCGGCGCAACAGTGATGCCGCATAATTTGTACCTGCATACCGGCATTGTTCAAACCAGAGCGTACAAACTTGATGATGCAGGCAAAAAAGATGCCATCCGATATGCAACCATTGATTCAACCGTGGCACTTGGATTTGCACTTTTTGTCAATGCGTCAATTCTGGTATTGGCTGCCGCTGCGTTTTATGATCGCGGGCAGGGGGTGGTTGAAGACCTTGGAGAGGCCCATGCGCTGCTGGCACCACTGCTGGGTGCCGCAATTGCGCCGATACTGTTTGCGGTCGCACTGATTGCATCCGGCCTTTCATCAACGGTAACCGCAACCATGGCCGGCCAAATCATCATGGAGGGTTTTTTGCGCATTCGGCTGCCACTGGCGGCCCGCAGATTGATTACCCGCGGTGTTGCAATAATTCCCGCAGTAGCGATGATCTGGGCATTTGGAGAGCGTGGAGCAACCGAATTGCTGATACTAAGTCAGGTGGTTTTGTCTCTTCAATTGCCTTTTGCTGTAGTGCCGCTGGTGATGTTTTCAGCCGACCGGCGCAAGATGAAAGATTTTCGCGCACCAATATGGATGCTGGTTCTTGCAGCTCTGATCGCGGTTCTGGTCATCGCTTTGAACATCAAGCTGGTGTTTGATTTTCTTGCTACCTGATAGTTGCTGACCACCTGTGCAAGAGTGCCGATTTGCATTTTACGTAAACTGCGCTAAAAGCTATTCCTGATAGTGAATCGTCCGCAAATTTGCCGTTCGTTTCAACCCGCTTACTCTAGACCCCTGAAGGAAAATTGATCATGTCACTTGCGGAACTGACTGAAGGAATGAAAAAAAGCGTCGCTGAAAAAGGCGCCATCGACGGAAAAGTCGTATTGTTTGATTTTGGTGATGATGGCGCAATCCGCATTGATGGCACGGGTGATGATGCTGTTGTTGACAATGAAACTGGCGAGGCTGATTGCACCATTGGAGTTTCGATGGAAGATTTTGCTGAAATTGCCGCCGGTGATTTGAATGCCCAAATGGCATTTATGTCCGGCAAACTGAAAATCGATGGTGACATGGGTATTGCCATGCAGCTTGGCTCTTTGCTCGGATAACCGAAGCCATCGAGACTAGAATAATATCGCCCGCTGCTCAAAATGCAGCGGGCTTTTTGTTGGTTATTTATTAAGCTGCAATATATCAGGCGGGTAATTTTTCTGTGTAAATGGCGCTGTGAGACCAGTACAGCAGCGGTAGATATTTACCTTGATTGACGAATGATGTTGTTTTTTCCGACAATTCTATGCAAATTTGAAAGAAATGCGGCCTGCTGGCATCTGTCAGCAAACTTATGAATTCCAACTTCACGCCATTTGGCGGAAAGGATCATTATGTTGCGCATTTTAAGCCGTTCACTCACTGTTTTGGCGCTTGCAGGCGTTGTATTGCCGGCAGCAAATTATGCGGCAGAAGCAGGCCAGCGCTATAAAAAATCATACGGTAAAAGCTGGACCGGCAATGGTTCCAGAACGCGGGGATATCATCGTAATAACGGGTTGATCTTGCGTATTCCTCAGGCCTATCTTGATGGCCGCGCATATCAGAACTATCGACCAAAAAGAAAAGCTGGCGAATATGGCATTGATGCCAAACCCTGGCGCAGCGGACCGAAGATCATTGTGGTTGAAGAAGCGCTGCGCGAAAGACGGCGGCTGGAAAATCAAAACCAGTAACATGACGGGTATTCATCAATTGTCGAGATGTTGTCGCGCCGCATATAGCGCGATTGCAGTAGCATTGGACACGTTGAGCGATTTTATCGCCCCGGGCATATCAAGTCGTGCCAGCGCATCACAGGTTTCACGGGTTTTCTTGCGCAAGCCCTGACCTTCGGCTCCCAATACCAGTGCAATATGTTTCCCCTGGTTGGGTGTAAGTTCAAATGTCTGTTCAAGCGGCAAAGGACCCTCGCTATCTAGGCCGATACAGAAATATCCCTGATCAGAAAGCTGACTGATTGCATTGGCCAGATTGCCAACCTGGATATGGTCAATCATGTCAACTGCACCGGAAGCAGATTTTGCCAAAACGCCGGTTTCCTGAGCACTGTGCCGTGATGTGGAGATCACTGCACCGGCATTCATCGCAACAGCTGTGCGCAATATTGCACCGACATTATGGGGGTCGGTTATCTGGTCAAGAACCAGTAATAGCCGGTTTTGAACAAGGTCTTCCAGATGGGTCGCTGCCAAAGGTGCAACCTCAAGCACAACTCCCTGATGAACTGCCTCGGCTCCAACCATGCGGTTAAGTGCTGCGGATTCAACCACTTCCACCTGTCTTGGAGCATGGGTTTCAAGATCAACATTGATGCGTTCAAGAGCGTTTTCAGTGGCAAAAAGACGTTTTTTTTCACGTTGAGGATTCATCAAAGCAGCCCGCACCGTATGCATGCCGTAAATATATAAGCGTTCCGGTTGTTTTTTTGCCCGGGAACCACGACGCTGGTGTTGCGCTGATTTATTTTTGTTGAAATGCCTGTCTGAATGCTCGCCGGAAGGCGCACGACTTTCATTCAACCGGCGGGGCTTGTGAGGCGGGCGTTTGTTTTTCATAAATCCTGTAGTCTCTTGATTTACGGCTCAATTCACCGAGCGCCATTTCAACTTTTGTCGATAATCGTCATGAAGCCAGATAGCCAATTTGATCTTCTATCGACTTGTAATCGGTTCGTACACCAGAATCATGCAATATTGATTGTCGTGGTTGTGAAGTTTCGCTTGAAATTGACTTCAAACCATTTATAGAGGCGGTGGTTCCCGTGGCGGTTTGTTCGCCAGGCGGAACAGGCATTGGAGACAATTTCTCCAGTGTTGCTGAAATGGCTGTGGAGGAGTGTCCGAGTGGTTAAAGGAGACGGACTGTAAATCCGTTCGCTTAGCGTACGCTGGTTCGAATCCAGCCTCCTCCACCACAGTCATACAGTGCCTTTAGCGGGTGTAGCTCAATGGTAGAGCAGCAGCCTTCCAAGCTGAATACGAGGGTTCGATTCCCTTCACCCGCTCCAATTTGCCCTGTCATGCAGACGATTTTTCAAGGTTTCTACTGTCCAAATCCAGCCGTGGTTTCCATGCCTCAAGCAGGATCATGGCAAAAGCGATGACAAAAACAAAATAGGTTCGATCATCGGGCAGGGGGAACGTTACAAATTTACCACCAAATGCCAGAATGATTGCAACCAGCATTGCTGTTGCATTTCGGTCCGGGGCTTTCCCGGCTTTTGCCAGCAAAGCCCAGCCAAACAATAATATAATCATCAGCTTGGGCCAATTATTGTTTTGCAGTGCCACGGATATTCCCCGGGCAAAACCCTTGAAATAATCGGCTATGTCAAATGCCGGGCGAAAGCCCGTCATGGTATTTTGAATTTCCACATTGGAAAAATAAAAATGCGCCCACCAACCAGGGTGGTTGCCACCGGATGTGATCCAGAAATAGGTGGCAAATGCGCCGGCGAACAGCGCAAATATACCAATCTTTCGCTGAGAGAACACTATGGCCGCGAGACACAGCGCAAATAAAAATATGATATTGTCGGGCCGTACCAGAAACGCCATGAACAACAGCGGAAGCGCAAGTTTTTCATTGCTCTGCAGCAGCAGATATATCCCGCCAAGGCAAAAGGTTGCAAACATCATGTCGGGTGTTGCGATGCGCGGCATATAGAAAAACCCGGCCAACAATAACAACGAGATTGTCAGCGGTGCGGCTTGCAAAAACCCGCCCTGGCGCATCCACCACAGGCAAATGGCACCGAACAACAATGAAAATACCACACTGACCAATATTGTTGCATCAACCGGATCAAAAAATTTTCCAAGCCCCTTGAGTGTCGCAATATAGGCGACCTTCACCTGATACATTGGCAACATCGAGATGAATGCATCGGGGTTTTCGTATTGATAAAGGTTGTAGGGGTTGCCGGCCCGCAATTTGTAAAATTGCTGTTTCGAGGCGCGTTCTTCAATCATGCCCCAGGCTTTTTTGTGCAGTTCAGCTGCCGTCGAATTGTCGTCTTGAATCGATGCTGCGATATAGGGAGCCATATCCCAGTTGTATTCGGGCTTTTTCAGGCCGATTGCTGCAATCACCAGTAGGAACAGTACAAACAGCCCCAAGGCTGTCCGGTCTAGCACTGATCTTGATAATGCAGGCCGCAGGGCCGCAAGCAATCGCTCTGGAGACCAGAACAGTTCACTTTTCGAACTTTCGTTAGCGATGCTCATTGCAGTTACCTGTTTTCAGTACTTTCGGGCCTGACGTTATCCGACCTGTGATTTCAAGAACTTGGTTACGATCTTGACCACACCTTCATCAAGCACGCTGTCAAGCGCATCGACAAATTGATCCACATGTTCCCGGCTCGCTATCAATGGTGGCTCCAGACGCAATACATTTCGGTTATATTCAGTAAACGCCACCAGCACATCATGATCACGCAGCAGTGCTGCGCCGATGAATCCTGAAAGAGAACCTTTCAGCTTGCTGTCGAGAACCGAAACCGCAGTTCGAACAGCAAATGGCAGGGTTTGTGAAAAGTCCTGAAGTTCCAGCCCGATCATCAGGCCCTGACCGCGGACATCCTTGATAATCTTGGGATATTTTTCTTTAAGCGCGTTCAGCTGTTGCAGCATATAATCACCAGTGCGCGCTGCATTGCCAATCAGGTCCTCGTCATAAAGAACGTTCAGCCCTTCAATCGAGGTAACGCAGGCTTCACCAATACCGCCAAATGTGGCGGCCGCATGGATCATCGCGTTGGCCGGTTTGCCATAGGCTTTCATATAAATTTCAGTGGTGGTGATCATCGCAGCCATAGCGCATTTGCCACCACCCAGTGATTTTGCCAATGCTGTGACGTCCGGCACTACACCGGCATGCTCAAAAGCATAAAAGCGCCCGGAGCGACCAAGCCCGCATTGCACTTCATCGGCAATCCACAAGACGCCTTTTTCATCGCAAAGTTCCCGCAGCTGTTGCCAGAATTCCACCGGTGCCTGAATGATGCCGCCGCCGCCCTGAATGGTTTCAAGGCAAACAATACCAATTGCGGGATCGTTCTCAAGTGCAGTGCGAATGGCATCAATATCGCCGAATGGTACTTTGACCGTATCATTGACCAGTTTGAATTCTGACCGGTACAGCGGGCTGTCGGTCAAGGACAAAACACCCTTGGTTTTGCCATGGAACGAGTTTTCGGCATAAAGCACTTTCGAACGCTGCGGTCCCTGAGCCTGTTCGGCAACCTTGATCGCAGCTTCCATGGCTTCAGACCCGGACGAACCGAGGAATACCATGTTTAATTCACCCGGTGATATTGCTGCCAGATCGTAGGCGAGGGTAGACGCATATTGTGAAAGAAAAGCCATGGCAATTTCATGCCGGTTTTCATCCTGAAACTTTTTGCGGGCAGCCAGAATGCGCGGATGGTTATGGCCAAATGCAAGGGAGCCAAAGCCACCAAAAAAGTCGAGAATTTTTCGACCATCCTGATCCGTATAATACATGCCTTCAGCGGTTTCGATCTTCACCTTGTGAAAACCCAGCAGCTTCATAAAGTGATACTGCCCCGGATTAAGATGTGCCTTGAATAGATCGGTCGTCTTTTCGAGGCTCATTGATTTGGCATCGTCAACACTCAATAGAACGGGTTTATCCGGACCGGCAAGGTTCGGTGTTTTTGAAGTTACACGGGTTGCTTCTTCAGCTTTGGCAATTGTCGGTGTATCGAGCATCATTCAAATTCCTGTTTTAAAAAGCGGGCAAACAATCAGGTTGCAGCGGCTGTTGGCGTTGCACTGCGCGCGTCGCCTTTTTTGGCATCCATATTGGCGCGATATTCGCGGTAGGCAGATACCAGCATGTCTTCATCGCGGTATTGTGGTGTCCAGTTCAGTTCGCGCTCCCCCTTCGAGCAATCGAGTATGCACACCTCATCGGCGATCATGTATTGTTCAGGGTCCATGATCGGAATATTCAGCCAATCCAGCGTGTTCAACGCAAACTTGACCAGCGGGGCGGGGGTCGGCAGCAATATGGAATAGCTGTTGGCTTCCCTGATCAGACCGCCAAGAAGCTTTTTAACCGGTGGCGGGTTTGCTGAACCCAAATTGTAGGCTTCATTGGGAAAGCCCGCTTTCCAGGCCAGCCTAGCAGCTTCGGCGCAATCGAATACCGATATAAACTGATATGGATTATTACCCGATCCGATCATCGGCACCGGCAGATTGTAATCAATCAGTTTGAACAGCTTTTCCAATATGCCAAGTCGGCCCGGACCAATAATCAACCGTGGACGAAACAGCGATATGTTGAATCCCTTTTTGCGCCAATCTTCAGCCAGAACTTCGGTTGCCAGCTTGGATTCACCATATTCGCCAATTGGCGCAACCGGGTGTTCCTCGGTCATTGGATTGTGGACCGTATGGCCGTAAATCATGTCGGTGGTAAAATGCACAAGGTTTTTGGCCCCCGCTTTTTCCATCGCATTGAGGATATTTACAGTGCCGTGATAATTGACCGGCCAGAAAAAATCATAACGTTCAGCACGGGTTACAATCGGGCTGAGCATCATCGCAGACATGTTGTATATTGCGTCTTGAGGATTGATCTCAACCTTGGCGAAATCTTCGGGCTTGGTCACGTCAAGGGTAACGAACTCAACCGAATTGTTTTTTGCGTGATAGTGAGCGTGATCGCTTTTCGTAATATCGGCAACCACAACGGTTTCACCGTCTTTTTTCAGTTGTTCAGCCAAATGGCTGCCAACAAATCCATCACCGCCATAAATTATATGTTTCATATGTTTATTCTCCGGCCAAACTTGCTACTTGCTGTGGCTTTTCGTTTGAATGGGTGGTTCCGGGCTCATCGCGGTGTGTGCTCGCCGGGCCTTGGGCAATAAAAATTGTGCCGACCACAATCAGGCCAATTCCAAATATACGCCAGCTGTTGAGATCTTCCTTGAAGACCAGCCAGGTGAATACGGCGATCACCACATAAGCGAGGCTCAAAAACGGAAATGCAAAGCTTAAGTCAACTTTGGTCAGCACATATAGGTGTGATGCCATTGAGACGACAAACAGCAGGAAACCGGTAAAAATCCACGGATTAAAAAGAACCTTGAACACGGTCATGACAATTGCTGAAAAGGTGACTGGAGACGCCATTTCCAATTGCACATGCGTACTCATGCCGTATTTCAGCATAATTTGAGCGGCTGCGTTTGAAAGCACCGTGAACAAGATAAAATGGATATAATTCAATTCAATTCCCCTTGAATTGTGGCCTTGTCCGACCATCGTCCCATTAGCTTCGAAAGCTATCTGAAACCCGTTACTTTCCTGTGTAAAAAGCTGGTTAAGGATTGATGGAATGTATTGATAAAATTCGAGAGAAACTTATAACGGATTGAAATAATGTAAGAAAACAAGGCATCCTGTAAAAAATATCAGCAATTGCAATCTGTCTTTTTTGTAATAATTCGCCGAACCGCTGTTGAGGTGCGCCCGCTTATTGAACAGCACAAAATGGTAATGCTGCCAGCGATTTCGTTTGCGCGATTAACGCTGTACCAATAGGTTTGCGCGATGACCGTAGATCGTCCTCTTTTTGGTATCCTGCTTATGACCGGGTTTTGTGTGCTGGCACCGCTTGGTGATGCAATCGCCAAGGTTCTTGGTGGTACCATTCCTTTGATTGAGTTGTTGCTGGTGCGATTTGCCGCTCAGGCATTGCTGCTTATACCATTTGTATTGAAAAGCGGGCAGGGGTTTGCAATGCCATCACGGGTGGCGAAACTGATGGCCATTCGCACGATTTTACACATATTGGGAATAGGTGGCATGTTCACCGCCCTTCGATATTTGCCACTTGCCGATGCGCTGGCAATAGCATTTGTCATGCCGTTTATCATGCTGCTGCTTGGACGTTTTGTTCTGGGAGAAGAAGTTGGCATGCGGCGCATTGTAGCCTGCACCATCGGCTTTGTTGGCACGTTATTGGTCATTCAACCGAGTTTTTTGCTGGTTGGCGCACCTGCCCTTTGGCCATTGTTTGTTGCGGTTATATTTGCCTTGTTCATGCTGGTGACAAGGCAGGTGGCCAAGGAGATCGATCCTGTAAAATTGCAATGCACCAGCGGGTTTCTTGCAACTGCAATATTGGGTGCAATCTATTTCGCCGGACGATTTGCCGAAATCCCAGCAATCAAGATTGTGATGCCTGATACTCAGGAAGCCATTTTGCTGATATCAATCGGCATCATTGGCACTCTTGCCCATTTGCTGATGACATGGTCACTGCGGTTTGCACCTTCCGCAACTCTTGCGCCTATGCAATATCTGGAAATTCCCGTGGCAACCTTGTTTGGCTGGTTGATATTTAACGACCTGCCAAACGGGCTGGCGGCGATTGGTATTACAATTACCATGGCAGCGGGGCTTTATATCGTATTGCGAGAACGTGCGATAGCGCAGATGGTTCCTGCTGAAACTTGAGGTGGTGTCAGCTGGCAACCCGTCGCCAGAAATCCGACATGATCACCGGGTCGCGTAACTCTTCCAGTTTTTTCCATTGCGGAAACGAGGCTTTGAATGCATCTGCAGACATGCGTGCATCTTTGTATGGATTAATTGCACCACCGGCCTGAATTGTTATCTCGTCAAGTCGGTCAAGCAGCGCCAGTGTTTTATTGCCCGAATTGGGAAAATCGAGAGTGAGCGTGAAACCTTCTCGTGGAAACGACATGAAGCCAGGAGAGGGAACGTCGCCAAAACGTTTGAGCACGGTCAAAAACGAACCGTGTCCGGCATTCTGGGTGGTCTCAATCAACCTGGCAACAATGCTTTCAGCATTATCAACCGGCACCACCGATTGATGTTGGAAAAGACCTTTTGGCCCGTAAAGACGATTCCAGTGCCGAATTCCGTCGAGTGGATAAAAATATCCACCATAGGCAACCCGGCTTCGAGCCTCGCGTTTTTGCTGTTTGTGATAATAAAGCTGGTTAAACGTCTTCAGTGCCAGGCCATTTATCAGTGAAAAAGGTGGTGTGAATGGCACTGACAACCGCGCTTTGGCTGAATTGTACTGAAAGTTGCCATTGTCAGCATGGTTGCCATTGAGCAGCAGGCCACGGCCCAGGTTTTTACCGCGGGCTAGTGAATCGATCCACGCCACGCTATATTCGTTGGTGCGATCGGCCTCCCCGGCAAGCGAGAAATAGTCCTGCAATCGGTCAAATTTAACCGAATACTGATTAATATCAGCCGAAGCAATTTTCATAAGCTGGATGGTTGCCCGGGTGATATTGCCGGTCAATCCGAGACCGCCAATCGTTGCGTTGAACAATTCCGCATTTTTGGTTGGTGAGCAAATCCGGGCACCCCGGTTGGAACGTATCAGTTCAAAACTTTGCACATGGCGGCCAAATGTGCCGGCCCGGTGATGGTTCTTGCCATGGACATCATTGGCGATAGCCCCTCCGAGGGTAACAAATTGGGTTCCTGGAGTTACAGGTAAAAACCAGCCTTCGGGTAAAACATGGCGCAATATTTCACTCAATAATATGCCGCTTTCGCAGTAAATTTCGCCTTTTGTAGAATCAAATGACAAAACCCGGGCAGAACCCCGGTTGTCGAGTAGCACACCCTTGTCATTATGGCAGCTGTCGCCATAGGAACGGCCGTTTCCGAAAGGCAATAAAGAGGATTTGGGTGCATCCATCGCCTGTGATTGCCAGTCCATTGCTAATCGTTTGCAATGGATATTTCGACCCCAACTCTGATAGTCTTGTGTGGCCATTTTCTTTAGACCAATGCAGCGGTAATCATAACAGCTGCGCCAGCCACAACCATGATCTGGCTGCGCCAGTCGCTCATGATAAAGACAACCGGGTCATCGTCCATTTCGCCGCGACGGGCCAAAATCCAGATGCGCACAATGATATAAAGCACCAGCGGAAGCAGCAGCCAGATTATTCGTGGCTGCGAATAGAGCGCCCGCACTTCAGCAGAATCAATATAAAGCGCCAGAACCAGAACAGAAGCAAATGCAGAAGCCACACCACTTTGTCCAAGTGTTTCCAGGTCGACCTTTCGATACCCGCGCCCGGTGGTGGCACGATTGGCACTTTCATCCAGATCACTCAGCTCAACGAACCGTTTGACCAGCGCCAGCGAGAAGAAGAAAAACACTGAAAATGCCAGTAACCACGATGAAATATTGGTAGCGGTAGCCGCCCCGCCGGCAATAATCCGGATCGTATATAACCCGGCAAGGGTCATCGTATCGATCAGCAACATGCTCTTCAAATAAAGAGAATAGGTTAGTGTAACGGTGTAATAGAGCGCCAGCGTTACCGTGAACCAAAACGGCATGATGAATGAAATTGCGAAGGCGGTGAACAAAAAAGCCACCATCATCATCACGCCATGCTGGATTGGTACCGTTCCGGCAGCCAGAGGGCGTGAACTCTTTTTTGCATGTTTGCGGTCAAGCGGCAGATCAATCAAATCATTGAGCAGATACACGCTTGAGGCGCAAAGCCCGAAAGCCAGAAAACCTAACAGGGCATAGGTTAAATTGGCCAGCTCCATCATTCGGTGGTCAAGCACCAAAGGCACAAACAAAAGGGTGTTTTTCAGCCACTGGTGAATGCGAATGGCTTTGAGATAAGTTTTTAATCCAGGCTTTTGGCCATCTATTAACCGGCTTCTGGAGGAATGGCTTGCTTGCCAAGCTCTGGCCTTTGCATCAGGGCGAACAACGATTGCGCGGCGTGCTTTTTTCCAGACTTTGATGTCGCTGCCATCATTTCCCGCATAGTCGAATCCGTTTTCGTCAAATCGTGCAACCAGCGCCTCGAGCTTTGCAGCGCCGCGCAAGTTAGTATTAGCATCGCTGGCGACGACCTCATCAAACAGTTCAAGATGGTCTGCTACCGCATTGGCAAACTTTTCATTGGTAGCCGTAACCAGAACAAGTTTTCTTCCCCCCGCTTTTTCTGTCTTCAACAGATCAATCACCTGTTGATTATAGGGCAGGGTGGTTGCATCCAATTCCACTCTCTTGGCTATCTGCGCCTTGAGGTGCGATTTACCGCTCATTAGCCACATTGGCAGAAAGAATATCCACAATGGAGAAATTTTGATCAGCGCAAAAACAGATTCATACAACGTATCCGAATTGATCAAGGTACCATCAAGATCAACGCAAAGTGGCACTTGCGACTTGGTTTTGTGCGGTTTCCCTGCGGTGTTGTAGGTTGGATTTGTGTCCATTGTGCAATTTCTGCGCGTTTGTTTCGATCTTTTGTCACGGAAGATGCTAAGCGAAATTGTTTGGATTTCAGTTAATTCCCGTGCAAAATCAGCCACACCAACGAACTACAGGAGGTGTTTGTGCAAAGTCGGAAATTAATGTCGCAAACAGATAAGCCAACAGGCTGGCCGGTGACTGATATGAACCAGGTGCAAATTGCGTGATTTACGCGACAAATAGATAGGAAAGCTGGTATGAAAACCCATGCGCGGGCAGTCGTTATTGGCGGTGGTGTTGTTGGTGTTTCAACACTGTATCATCTGGCCAAAAAAGGCTGGACAGACAGCATATTGATCGAACGCAAGGAGCTGACATCGGGTTCCACCTGGCATGCGGCCGGTCTGCTGCCTTTGTTTAATCTTTCCTACTCGGTCGGGCAGATCCACAAATATTCGGTCAAATTCTATGGTGAACTGGAGGCAGAAACCGGCCAGACTGCCGGTCTTTCAGTTGTATCCAATATCCGTCTGGCCCGCACCAAAGAGCGGATGGATGAATATCATTATTACGCCGGTGTGGCTGAAACCATCGGCATTGATGTAAAGTTCCTGACACCGGATGAATTGAAGGAAATCTGGCCGCTGGCAAATATGGACGGTATTATCGGCGCAATCCAGCACCCGGAAGATGGTTATATTCAACCCGCCGATCTGACCCAGGCAATGGCCACTGGCGCGCGCGCCATGGGCTCCGAGATCAACCGGTATACGACGGTGCTTGCGATTGAAATGCAGGAAAATGGCGAATGGCTGGTCAAGACCGACAAGGGTAATATCACCTGCGAACACGTAATTTCCTGCACCGGTAATTTTGTTCGAAAAACCGGTGCAATGGTCGGCCTGGATATTCCGGTTATTCCGGTTCAACATCAGTTTATAGTCACCGAGCCGCATCCTGAAATTATTGCCCGTCATGAGGCGGGATTGCCGGAAATGGGAGTTTTGCGCGAAAGCGATTCATCCTGGTATATGCGCGAGGAAAATGGCGGCCTGCTGCTTGGCCCATATGAAAAAGGCGCGCCGTGTTGTTATGTGGATTCACCCACAGATGATTCAGAATATGAATTGTTTCAGGAAGACCTAGACCGGCTGATGCCCCACATCGAGACCGCTATTGAGCGGGTTCCGGCCTTTGGCGAGGTCGGCATCAAAAAAGTCTATAACGGTGCGATATGTTATACGCCAGATGGCTCGCCTATCATTGGCCCGGCCTGGGATTTGCCCAACTTCTGGCTCAATGAAGGCCATTCCTTTGGCATAACCGCGGCAGGCGGCGCCGGTTGGCAATTGGCGGAATGGATTGTCGAGGGAGAACCAACCATAGATATGATGGGCGTTGATCCGCGCCGATTCGGCCCCTATGCCAGCAAGGGTTATTTGCTCGAAAAGAACGAGGAAGCCTATGCCAAGGTTTTTACCATTCACTATCCCGATGAGGAGCGCGAGGCGGGCCGCCCGCTAAAACGTGCACCCTGTTACGAGCGGATGAAGGCGCTGGGTGCGGTATTCGGTACGGTTTACGGTTGGGAGCGGCCCAACTGGTTTGCGCCGGAAGGCTATGGCCTGAAAGTTTCAGAACTCAATCGCCCGGATGTGCTGCTCAACGAGAACTACGCAACACCTGATGAAAACAGTGAGGTGAAAGAACTTTGGTCGTTCCGCCGTTCCAACTATTTTGAACATGTGGGCAATGAGGTTAAAAACGTCACCGAAAATGTCGGCCTGCTGGATATGTCGGCCTTTGCCAAATGTGAAATTTCGGGCCCCAACGCCCGTGACTGGCTGGAAAGTATATTTTCCAACAAGGTGCCCAAAAAGCGCGGCCGGGTGGGGCTGACTTATCTGCTCACCTCCACAGGCGGGGTGCGTTCGGAATTCACCGTTTATGAATGGAAACCGGGCAGGTTCTATCTGGTATCTGCTGGTGCGCTGGAGCGTCATGACCATGACGTCTTGCAAAAACTTCTACCAGCGGATGGCTCTGTGCAGTTTCGCGCAATCACCGAAACCTATGGTGTGCTTGTGCTGGCCGGACCGCGCTCGCGCGATGTGCTGCAGAAACTCACCACCACCGATCTCTCCAACGACAGCTTCAAGTGGCTGAGCGGACAGGAAATTTCGGTTGGTCTGGCCGGATGTCATGCGCTTCGGGTTAATTTTGTCGGTGAACTTGGTTTTGAACTGCATCACCCGATTGACATGCAAAACACCATCTTTGACGCGGTTATGCAGGCGGGAGCTGAATTCGGCATCAAGCCGTTTGGCATCCGTGCGATGGATTCAATGCGACTTGAAAAATCCTATCGGTTGGTGCCGCGCGAATTGTCGATCGAATATTCGGCTTTCGAATCCTGCCTTGATCGGTTCGTTCACCCGGACAAGGGCGACTTTTTGGGGCGCGATGCGCTGCTTCAACGCCACGAGGCGGGCGATAACTGGCAATTGGTGACGATGGAAGTGCATGGCATACAAGACGCCGATGCGCGTGGGTCGGAGCCGATTTATCAGGGTAATGAACTGGTGGGCCGTGCCACCTCCGGCGGTTACGGCTGGCGGGTGGAAAAATCACTGGCACTGGCGATGGTGCCGCCAAAACTGGCGGCAATCGGCACCCAACTCGAAATCCTCATTTTGGGCGAGCGTCACAAAGTGACGGTCATCGAAGAAAGCCCGTTTGACCCGATGAATGAAAGATTACGAGGGTAGGGCGGGTGAGTGTGGATTGCACTAAAAATTAGACGCCGTGAACTTTATATAACCTTAAAGGTTATGCTCATCTACGAATCCGAATGCAGAAGCGGCGCCTTCTCATAAACCGTCTTCAATTCGCAAATCAGTTTATCCAGATTTGATTGGCATCTCTCAGGAAGGGTATTATCTTTCCAACAACTCAAGAATTTCATTGATCTACATCGTGCCTTGTCATCCTGGCCGACCAGAAACAGATATTTGTCTATGATTTTACTGGCGGGAATATCGACGCATTTGGGAGTATCAATAGATTCTATTTTTTCACATACCTTCGTGAATTTTCGTAAACAAAGCTGATTGTAATATGCATTGAATTTTTCTATCCCTTTAAAGGTAGTTTTAGGAACTAAAGCCGCTGATGCATACTTGTCATACATTGTCCAGCGGTTGGGAAATCTGAACCACAAAAATTTTGATGCAGCGGAGAGTGGTATGGATTTGTTATTGTTATTGGCTGTGAGATTTTTCTCTTTGAATTTTTTGGCCAATATCATACATGCGGAACTTGATTTTTTTAGATCATTTGTCAATTCAACGAGATTTACGATATTGGCAATTTTTTGGGAATCTACGCCTTTTTGGAAATTGCGCGCAATACCATACCCGCTTAAGATGCTTGCGATGTCCCACGCGTCGAGTTTTCCGTCCTTTTTTTTCAAGAGCATACCATCAATATATAATTTCCAGCGAAATGCATCTACTACGGCAGCCTCCAGAAGATTGGGCACCTGATCATTTGCTACTGCATCTATTTTAGGCTGACCACGCTTCTTTTTAATGTTCATGTTTTCTCCAAATACAAAACCTTGATCAATTTGTTTTATTCTTATTCAGAAATAGTCTGACTGCAAATAGTGGTCTGCTGCATGCGCGCCTCGCCATTGATTTTATCATCGTAGCCCACGTGCAGCGCGAAATATCGGTGAGCAAATCATAGCGAGGTTGATTTCATCAAAAGATGAAGCGCTCTGCCAATTTGCTCAAGTCAAAGGAATACATCACAGCGATACCAGCTCTCAAGGTAGGCTCCGGTGTCATCGTGTTTGAGTGCCTGGTCGAAAATGTTCGAAAATTTCACCATGTCGTCGTTGGTTATAGTTCGTGATGCATCAATTGCCTGCATTTCGGCTATGAGTGCAGCAGCGGAATCTACCCGGTATTTTTCGGCAAAAAAAGTAGTAGACAGGCGCTTTAGCTCTCCAAAATCCACAATATTGGCCAGAGTATCTTGCGCCTGTTGGTAAACCTCTTTTTCATCGTCAATCAGGCGAAAAACCGGAAAGGCCGGATCGTCTGCCTCGGGTTCAAGCACCACGATTTTGCCGGTCGTTTTTGCAATCCGCCTGGCTTCGTTTATTGCCGCCGCCATGTCGGGAATATGATGCAGGCTTTTTGAAAATATAACATAATCCGCCGAACCATCATCCAGCCCGGTATTTTCTCCGTCGGCATTAATGTATCGCGGGCCACCGCCCTTCGATTTTGCGATTTTGAACAATTCACCACCGGGTTCGATGCCCGTGATCATTCCGCCCTTGCCAGCCAGATGGCGACCAAGTTCGCCGCTACCGCAGCCGATATCGACGATATGTTGGCCTTTCAGGTTTTCTCCGCAAATTTCGGTAATGACGTCGATAGAGGATTTGAAGGGCCGATTGGTATTTCCCATTAATTATTCCACCGCCGCCAGTGCTTTGTGATCAACCCGTTCCTGTTGCGGCGAGCGGGCGTACAACTCGCGGTAACACTTGGAAAAATGTGAAGCGGAGACAAATCCACATGCAATTGCCACTTCGACAATCGGCAGCGATGACTGGACCAGCAGGTGCCGCGCCCGATCGAGCCGGATTTCGAGATAATAGCGTGCCGGAGAACGGCCCAGATGCTGGCGGAAAAGCCGTTCGATTTGACGCCGTGAAAGCCCGGCAAAGTCGGCAATTTCCGGCAGGCTCAAAGGTTCCGACAGATTTGCTTCCATCACTTCGATGATTGACAGTATCTTGGTGTTTTGCACCCCGAGCCTTGCACGAAGCGGTAACCGTTGGCGGTCGTGGTGGCTGCGCACCCGGTCGGTCAGCGCCTGTTCGCAAATCGAGTTGATCATCGCATCGTCGTGGTCTTCACCGATTAAAGATAACATCATATCGAGTGCTGCCGTTCCCCCGGCACAGGTGTAGATGTTGCCATCAGCTTCAAAAAGATCAGCATAAACTTCAGCCTTGGGAAATTCCTCTGAGAAACCGGGAAGATTTTCCCAGTGGATGGCGCAGCGTTTGCCGGCAAGCAAACCTGCCCTCGCTAATATATAGGCGCCGGTGCACAAGCCGCCGACGGAAACACCGCGGTTGTGTTCTTCACGAAGCCAGGCAAAAACTGATTTATTGGAGAACTTCTCGACATTCACACCGGCACATACAAACACCATTGAAGGGCGATCCTTGCCAGAAAGCAGTTTTCGTTCCTGATCAAGACTGGTGTTGATGTCGACGGTTACCCCATTGGATGCCGTTACCGGCGCACCATCATAAGAAGCCAGCCGCCAGCGATAGGTTTCATATCCGGCCATGCGGTTGGCCAGACGCAGGGGTTCGACCGCTGTGGCAAATGCCAGCATCGAAAAATCAGGCACCATAAAAAACACAATCGAGCGTTTGACTTCATCAATGTTCTGGTTATTGCGGGGAGCCTTGTGGCCCCTTTGGCTGGTTTCATGCATGACTGGCCTCATCAAACCGGCAAACAAATTGCCTGATTTGAAACCATGGCAGAACTCTCAAAATTGCGAAAGCAAAAATTTTAGTTACACTGTTCCCGCATGTATGAAAACAGTCAGGTGATGAGCCAGATATCCGACTAACGCGTTCTGGCTCGCCTGCGCCTGCGGCCACCGTCGCTGCCGTTTGGACCACTGGCATCACCACTACCCGAATTCCTTGCAGGCAAAGTAACGATGCTTTCCAGCTTGGGAAAGGTTTCCACCTTGTTGGGAAAGGCCATGGCATTGACAAAGTGTTCCTGAAACTTTGGTTCAAGAGCTGTTTCTATCTTCTCGATATTCCTGACAGTTTGCTCAATTTCGCGGCGGTAATCACGGTTTAGCAGCGCCATGCGCGCGCCGGTGCCGGCTGCATTGCCAACCGCCTTGACCTTGTCAATTTCGCAATCGGGAATAAGACCGAGAACCAGCGCATATTTAGGATCAATGAACGAACCGAACGCGCCTGCAAGGCGGATGCAATCGACCTCGGTAATTTCAAGCTTGTCCATCAACAGGCGAACACCGGCATAAAGGGCGGCTTTTGCCAGTTGAATGGCCCGCACATCGTTTTGGG
>JALTNS010000439.1 GCA_027000565.1 Rhizobiaceae bacterium
CGGCTGGGCAGGCGCCATAGTCATGGCAGGGTTTTTGTGGCTGTTTCGCGAAAGCCACCGGCAGTTGGGCAAAAACTGGTCGATTACGCTGGAGATTCGCGAAACCCATAAACTGGTGACAGATGGTCTGTATCAATATGTTCGCCACCCGATGTATTCGGCGTTCTGGCTATGGGCAATTGCCCAGGCTTTATTGTTGCCCAACTGGATTGCTGGCCTTGCCGGACTGGTCGGCGTAGGCCTGCTGTATTTTTCGCGGGTTGCCAAGGAAGAAAAAATGATGCGGGAAAATTTCGGCGCCGAATATGAGGCGTTTTGCGCCAGAACCGGTCGGGTTTTTCCGGTATTCTGGCGGTCCTGACCAGGTCCGCTTGTAATCGCAAAATACCTGTATTTTTTTCTTCCGCTGCCTTGTTTGCGACCAACAATCGAAATAAAAGAGCAATATTCTCCCAGGGAATTCTAAGTCATTGTTTCAATTATTTTCCAGATTAGCCATTGGTTTCGGCATTATACTCGCCGTCGCAACTCTGGCGCACGCTGCCAGTCGCATAATCATACCTGCTGCCAACGCCTCCCATGTTGTCGAGGTTGCGGTTAAAAAAAGCGACTATCAAGGGGATGTATATTTGATCCGCGGATTTGCCGGAGTGTTTTCCCGTGGCCTTGACCAGATGGGCGCTTCGCTGAACGCCAAGGGCATTAAAGCCAAGGTTATTGGAAATCTCGGCTGGGAACTGGCGGCTTCAACCATCATCAGAAACCAGCGCACTTACGGAACCGCCCCGGTGGTTCTGATCGGTCATTCTTGGGGGGCCAATGCCATTTTGCGCATCGCCAAATCATTGCAAAAACGCAATATCAAGGTCGACTATTTTGTAACTTTCGAGGCCAATGTTGATTTACCTGTTCCCTCGAACGTGAAAAGGGCGGTAAATTATTATCTGTCAAATTCACTGCTGGGACTCAAGTTAAAACAAGAACCGGGCTCGAAGGGGTCGTTTGAAAATATCGACCTGATCTCAATACCGGGCATTGGCCATTTTTCCATCGAAAAACAGGCCGAAATTCAAAAGACTGTCGTGGAGAATGTCGCACGATATTTTCAGGTTCGCGGCCCCAACCGATAAGCAAAATAAAACGGCGCACCGGTACAAACCGGAACGCCGCCTGTCTTAATCTTCAATACGAGTGCCACAAAGGCAGTGTTGATCAGGAAGCACCAACAGCCTTGAGGATTTTGGTCAGCGGGCAAAAGCCTGTAAGACCGGACTGAAACAGATTCAGGCCGACAAAAGCGGTAAACCACAGCCAGCTGATATTGCTCATGTCAATGGTGCCGCTCATGTGAGCCATAACCAGACTGAATACAATAAATGCGCCTGCAATGGTAACTGTCCAACGTTGTGCGTTCATGGGTTTTTCCTTAATTAACTGATGCTCGATCTGCAATCTTATATTAGCATATATGCATATATTTACATATTTCGCAAGTGCCTGAAGGTTTTCTGCATTACAAATTGTTCATTCTGGTGGTCAATATGCAAACAGCGGTCAAATAACTTGATCCTGATCAATGCTTTTGCAACCTTCACACCTATGGTGCGCTGAACTGAAATTCGGAGCGCATTAATGCATCAACTTATCGAAAAATACACCAAACCGGTGCCGCGCTATACCAGCTACCCGACCGCACCACATTTTACTGATACGGTTGATTCAGCAACCTATATCGACTGGCTTGGTGCATTAAAACGCGATCAAAGCCTCTCGTTATATGTGCATATTCCCTTTTGTGATACGCTTTGCTGGTTTTGTGGCTGCCACACCAAACACACCTTGAAATACCAGCCGGTCGCTGATTACCTGCCTGTATTGATGCAGGAAATTTCAGCCGTGGCCCGAAAAGCTGCGGATAAACCTTTGGCAACACGGTTGCATTGGGGAGGTGGCTCACCGACCATCCTCAAGCCCGATGACATAATATTGCTTGCTGACCATATCAAAAATGCCTTTCGATGCAGCGATGATCTCGAATTCAGCATTGAGATAGACCCGCGCGAACTCAGCGATGCGCAAATGGATGCGATGGCAAAGGTCGGGCTAACCCGGGCAAGCATTGGTGTTCAGGACTTCAACCCCCATGTACAGGCCCGGATCAACCGCATTCAGACATTTGAAGAAACCAAAAGGGTGGTCGAGGGATTGCGCAAACGTGGTGTTCGTTCGCTTAATCTCGATGTCATGTATGGCCTGCCGGACCAGACCCGAAAAGATGTCGAGGCGACCGTCGGTCGGGTGATTTCACTCGACCCCGATCGCATTGCTTTTTTTGGTTATGCCCATGTGCCATGGATGAAAAAACACCAGACCATGATACTGGAAAAATCCCTGCCTGACATCCATGAACGCTTCAGCCAGGCCAATCATGCGGCGGAAAAACTGCTTGATGCCGGTTACCAGCAAATTGGCCTTGATCATTTTGCAAAACCGCAGGACGCCCTTGCCGTGGCGGCCCGACAGGATCGGCTTTCGCGCAATTTTCAGGGATACACAGAAGATGATGCGGATGCGCTGATTGGCTTTGGCGCATCAGCGATTGGCAAATTACCCCAGGGCTATATTCAAAATACAACCGCCACATCGGATTATATGCGACAGGTGCAGGAACAGGGCGTTGCTGTCGCGAAAGGTTATGAGCTGACCGGGGAAGACCGGATACGGGCCCATTTGATCGAACGACTGATGTGCGATTATGCGATCGACAGCGACAGTCTGATCAAAACCTGGGGCAACCTGGCAGGGCCGGTTGTTGGAGAATTACAGGAGCTGTTGAACCGCGACGAAGATGACTTCATTGTTCGCGATGGTTCCAATTATCAGATTTCCAGCAAGGGGCGCCCTTATGTCCGCTCGATCGCTGCAAACTTTGATACATTTTTTACCAGTGGAAAAGCACGACATTCATCGGCAGTTTAATTCAAGTGAGCGCACGTGGGGCGTAGCCCCTCGCAAGCGAACGTCTTAACAAAGTGAGCGCACGTGGGGCATAGCCCCTCGCAAGCAAACGCCTAAACAAAGTGAGCGCACAAAAACTGGCTCACGCCAGCGGCCTTGCCGCGGCTCCGCCGGGGCGCTTCGCGTTTCGCCTATCGGCTCAATCGGATAGGATAAAATAAACCGGAAGACGAAGCGATGCGCGGGCGATTTGAATTTACATATTGTGTATGTCAGGCAGGCTTGGACTTGATGCCTGAGCGCAACCTGTGACATATACAAACTTGACCACGAGAGTGCGATGCGCAAGGTAAGCACCATCGACACCTGGCCGGAGATGTCCCCATGCAAATGCTGTTCAGTATTACTCTACTTGATATCGTGGTCGTCGCTGTTGTTGCCAACATTATCACCGATATCTATGAATTGCTGCTTGAAAAAATACTGGGGAAATCCCGCGACTGGCACCTGGTCGGCCGCTGGATGATCAACATTCCACGCGGCACATTTATCATCGATCCTGAGGACGAAACCGGCGTTGTGGCTGGAGAACTGCCCGCCGGATGGGTATTCCACTATGTGGTAGCCGTACTATTTGCCACGCTCTATTTGCTGGGCGTGCATTTTTTGCTTAATTCCCACCCCAACCTTGCTAATGCCATTGGCTTTGGCGTGGTTACGGTTGCAGCCCC
Organism: Rhizobiaceae bacterium; assembly: GCA_027000565.1. Taxonomy (GTDB): domain Bacteria; phylum Pseudomonadota; class Alphaproteobacteria; order Rhizobiales; family Rhizobiaceae; genus SZUA-100. The sequence continues at coordinate 3,690 of JALTNS010000439.1, forward strand.
GTGGTTGATCATGATGCCCGGATTGGGGGCAGGAATATTTGCACGCTATGCCGAGCGGCCCAATTTTGTTCGCATCATGAGCCTGTCGGTGCATGTGGTATTCGGTATCGGCCTCTATGTCGGCTCCGTTGTTGCCGGTGTCACCAATTAGAGCCGGCAGCGACCACACGGGGACAATTCATAGCATATTCAGAACATAACGCAGCACAAGTGTTGTCGGCTGGTCAGCCCGCGCATCGCAGAGGTGAGCGAAGCGAACTGCCGTGAAATATTAGTAGTGCGGCGGTGAGAGGAGAAACCTCGAACCAAAACCAGGGGCTGCGACCGCAGACCCGGCGATTATTCGCCGCCCCGCCGGAGACGATTGCGAAGCAATTCGACGTGAGGCAAATGATGGTGGGCGTAACAAGGATTGAACTTGTGACCTCCTCGATGTCAACGAGGCGCTCTCCCGCTGAGCTATACGCCCGTTCCGGCATTATTAAAACGAACTGCCAGTAACGAAATTGCCAAAGATATATCTCAGGCAGGCGGCAATTAACCGCCGGATGCGATACACCACGAATCAAGGTTCAAGGTCAATAGGAATTCTTGTCTCGGGGAATGAATTGACACTGTGCCTGAACACAAAAGCCCGGTCAGGCCGCAGCCAGCATTTTTTCGACTTCGTTGACCAGATCCTTCAGATGAAACGGTTTGGACAACACCTTGGCATCTTTTGGTGCCTTGGATTCAGGATTAAGCGCCACCGCGGCAAATCCGGTTATAAACATAACCTTCAAATCCGGGTCGAGCTCGGTTGCCCGGCGGGCCAGTTCAATACCATCCATTTCAGGCATCACGATATCGGTTAGCAACAGTGAAAACGGCTCTTCGCGCAAACGCTCATAAGCACTTGCCCCGTTGTCGAATGAAATGACATCATAACCGGCATTGGCCAGCGCTTTGGCGAGAAAACGCCGCATATCATTATCGTCTTCAGCCAGTAATATCTTGTCCATTAGTCCACCCGAATCAAACTTTACTATTCTGGAAACCCAGACAGCAATGGTCGTGTTTCTGCCACATTAGATCAGCGCCCATAGGAGTTCAATGAGGTAAATATCAGGTGAACGGATTGCACATACAACAATTAATACAGCCGTTCACATTAAAAAAGTGACCAACTTCGACACCACCGCAGCCCATAGCGCCCTTTTGCTGGACACCTCTATTCTGAAATGGCAACATGACACCAAATCACCGGGGCAATAAACTGGGTCAGCGAAATCATTGGGGACGGACTTGATTAACGAGGAATTTTGCGAAAACACACCGCCGTTTTCCATATCCGAACCAGCGGAGCAACGGGTGCCCTATGTGTTTAATTCGCCCCATAGCGGGCGCAATTATCCACCCTCTTTTTTGCAATCTTCGAAACTTGATACCAGCCAGATACGCGGCTCCGAAGACTTCCACGTCGATGATCTGTTTCAGGACGTGGTGCGCATCGGCGCGCCTCTGGTTCGCGCACATTTTCCCCGCGCCTATCTTGACGCCAACCGCGAACCCTATGAGCTTGATGAAAAGCTGTTTGACGAAAAGCTGCCGTCATTCTGCAACTGCAAATCGGTTCGGGTAGCCTGCGGCCTTGGAACCATCGCCCGGGTGGTGGCTGAATCTTGCGAGATTTACCACCAAAAACCCTCGCTTGAAGAAGCCATGGCACGCATAGAAAACCTTTATCGCCCCTATCATGATGCCCTGCGCCGCATTCTTGCCCGCACCCATGTGCAATTTGGATATTCAGTGCTGGTCGACTGCCACTCGATGCCGTCATCGGTCATCGACAAGAGCACCGGCAAACGGGCTGACATTGTGGTTGGTGATCGTTATGGCACCAGCTGTTCGGCCAACATTACCCAGGCAATCATTGATATTTTCAAGGACATTGGCCTCAAGGTCTCGCGCAACAAACCCTATGCCGGCGGCTTTATCACCGAACATTATGGCCGCCCGCTGCGCGGTCTGCATGCGGTTCAAATCGAGATCAACCGCGGACTTTACATGGATGAAAAACGTCTGGTGCTGACGCCCGGTTTCAACGAATTGCGGAAGTTGATGGCGACATTTGCCGACCGCATTGTCGCCATTCCCGATGGATCGTTTTACCCTGAACAACAGGCGGCAGAGTAAATATTACCGACCGCCTCTCTCTCTTTCGAGTATCATTCCATGAACCAGCTCACATCCTTTATGCATCAGTTGTGCGATGCCGCCCAGGTCGAGACACTTTCAAAATTTCGAACCAACTCAACCATTGATAACAAGCTTGACCTTGAACCGGGCGGCAGTTTTGACCCGGTAACCGAGGGCGACAAAAATGCCGAAAAAGTCATTCGCGCATTGATCAATAAAAAATTTCCGGAACACGGAATTCTGGGCGAGGAATTTGGCGATGAAAACCTCGATGCGGAGAAGGTCTGGATCATAGACCCCATCGACGGCACAAGGGCCTTCATTTCCGGCATTCCGGTTTGGGGCACTTTGATTGGTCTGGCGGTCAACGGTACGGCAGAATATGGCATCATGCATCAGCCGTTTACCGGCGAGCGTTACTATAGCGACGGCAATACAAGCTGGTATCTTGGGCCGGGTGTCAATGCGCCGGCCCCGATTAAAACCCGCAAATGTTTGTCAATGAGCGATGCTGTTTTATTGACCACCAGTCCAAAAATTTTCGCACCCGATGAAGATCCCGCCTATGAGCGGGTGGAAAACGCTGTAAAACTTGCCCGTTATGGCTGCGATTGTTATGCCTATTGCATGCTTGCTGCCGGTCAGGTTGACCTGGTGGTCGAGGCCGGGCTGAATGCCTATGATATCGCAGCGCTCATTCCGATTATCATTGATGCGGGTGGGTTTGTGACGGACTGGCAGGGCAAGCCGGTCAACTTGATGGACATTGGCAAGGGGCAAATTCTTGCGGCTGGCAGCGCAGAAATTCACCAGCAGGCAATCGCGTTGTTAAACCGCTAGAGCGCTCCATCATTTGATGGAATCACTCTCGTATTAATTCGCTCGCGGCCATTCGTGCTGCGCACGGCCTCCGCGGGGGCGGCGCACAAGCGCCGGGCCGCCTTGCGGCCAGACTGTTTCCGTATAAACGTGAAACAGTCTAACTTAATTTCACACTGTGCCTGGAATGAAGGCATCAAATGCTGCCAGCAATTGTTCGCGAAATTCATCGCGCTCCTGCAGCAATTCGTGTTTTGCATTGTCGATCACCAGGCTATGGGCATTGGGTAGATAATCTCCCAACTCTTCCGCCGCCTCAGTCGACACCACGTGATCATCACCAGCAGCGATAAGCAAGGTCGGCACGCTTAGTTGAGCGCGAAGATCGGGTTCGGCGATTTCATCCATGGCCCGGCAGGCTGCATAGATCCAGGCAATGGTTGCCCCGCCAATAACCAGTTTCGGGTGCGCGTTGGCAAATTCGCGATTGCGCTGAAATCGCGTCAGGTCAGATGTCAGCTTGTTTTGCTCAAACGGCCGCGTTTCCATGCTCAACTGACCTTTTTCGACATAGGCCTCGCCCAGCCCCAGCACGGTTGCCGTACCGCACAAATATTTCAGGGTGGACTGGCGAAATGGCAGGCTGTTCAGCGCCAGCATAGGTGAGGTCAGCACCATACGCTGGATACGGTTTTTTTCTTTTGGTTCTGACAGCAGCGCCACCAATGAGCCGGTCGAGTGGCCAAGTACGTAAAACGGTGCAACACAGTCCGGCAATGCAATGTTCTCCAATATGGTATTGAAGTCGGTCACATATTGGGAGAAATCCTCAATATAACCCTTCTTGGGATTATCAAGCATTCTGGTTGAACCACCCTGCCCGCGCCAGTCAAACACCAGCACGCCAAAGCCCCTGTTGCGCAAATCTCCCACGGTCTCGAAATATTTCTCGATAAATTCAGTGCGACCGGTGAGAATAAGAACTGTACCTTTTGACGGGCGTTTAATTGCTTGCCAGTGGGCGTAACGCAGGGATATCCCGTCAGGGGTATTTATGGCACCAACCACCGCGCCATCAGGTATAGGGTTTTTCTCTGTTTCAAATAGCTGCATGATAATCGGCGGGCGTTTTCACGAATTTTTCGGAAGATGCCCTGCTCTATACAATGCAAGGGGCAGCCTCAAGTAAAATCCGGACAAACAGAAAACGATGGCATTTCTGCCATCGTTTTCACAGCTGCCAGCGACCGAAGGGGCTCAAACACTGGCAACCCATTCACCGGTTTCCCGGGTCACTTGTTGGAACCGTTTTTCCAATTTTCATACTCGGCAGAATTCGGGTCGATATAGGGCAGCTTTTTACGCTTCACCGCCCGGTTTTGCGCCCGTGCCTGTTGATTGGCAGCACGCCTTTGTGCCCGGGCCTGTTGGTTCGCAGCCCGATTTCGCGCTTGCTGATTGGCGGCACGCCTTTGCGCCCGCGCCTGCTGATTGGCAGCCCTTCGACGTTGGTCAATAACGGCTTGTGCATTCCGGCGTCGCTGATCGGCAGCGGCCTGGGCATTTCGACGTCTTTGGTCAGCGGCAGCCTGGGCATCTCTGCGTCTTTGGTCGGCAGCAGCCTGGGCATCTCTGCGTCTTTGGTCAGCTGCAGCCTGGTTTATGCGGCGCTGCCGGTCGCCACGTTCGAGGGCAGCTTTGCGTTTTGCATGGGCACGCAACTCCGCCCTTGTGAGAGGTCTCTTTTTCACCCGCTGTGCAGGACGCACTCTTCGTTCTTCCAAACGTTCACGGTAGCCTGGACGATAATAGTCGTCATAATAAAACCCTGGCTGTACGCTGGGCGCCGGACGTCTGTACTGGTTGCGAATTTCGCGCACGCGAATTATGTCGCCAAACCGGGCATCAGCCACCACCCGAAACCGGGTGCCATATTCGTCTTCGACCCGCACGATCACCACATCATTGCGCAAACGGTAGTCTGATACGGGCACAAGCCCGCGACGGCGCAGTTTGCGACGAATTTTACCATATGGAACATCGCGATATCCGGTGTCATAATAATCATTGTAGTTGCGCAAACGCCGGGTCTGGCGCTCATGCACTTTCACTAACAGGCCGTCTTGAATATCGGGAGACGAATATTCAATTGTTTCCGCCTGCATGCCGTCAAAAACCAGTTCAAGATTACGCGTAAACTGTCCGGCCGATGCAGGCGTTGCGATCGCCCCGGCAGCAAGCAAAAAGCCCGATGCAATGGCGCCTGTGATGATTGATTTGCTAATCATTTTATTCTCCTTGTCCCTATCAAACCGGATAATTTCGCCAGTCTTGACAAGTTAGTATCATCGCCACAATGAACCCTGTCGGAAGAAGCCGTTCATATTACGTTCATCATGGCCGCCGGGCACTGAAAGCCATCACTTTCAATCAACTTTTTAGTTAAAAACCACCTTGAAATTCATCGCACCATTCCCATATTTCCAATGCGGATGCCTTTTGGGTCCGCAAGAAAGCAGTTTGTTCCTTTGGGAAATGCTTTGAAACCAAACCAGTCGCTCAACAGGAGGACTTCCAATGCGAAATTTTGACTACTCCCCACTTTATCGTTCCACCGTCGGTTTCGACCGTCTGTTTTCCCTGCTCGACAGTCTTGGCCAGCCCGACCAGTCGGCGCCAAGTTATCCACCCTATAACATTGAGCGTACCGGAGAACATGCCTACCGGATATCCATGGCAGTTGCCGGATTTGCTGAAGGCGACCTTTCAATTGAAGCCAAACAAAATGTGCTGACAGTAAAGGGTGAACAGGACGACAATACCGACGAAAACGTCGAGGTTCTGTTCCGTGGCATTGCTTCGCGGGCATTTGAACGCCGTTTCCAACTGGCCGACCATGTGGAAGTGCGCAGTGCAAACCTCGAAAACGGTCTGTTGCACATCGATCTTGTTCGTGAAATTCCCGAGGCTATGAAAGCCCGCAAGATCGAAATTTCCGGCAAAACGCCAAAACAGATCGAAACCAAAACGAAAAAGACTGTTTCCGCCAAATAATCCCGGCAGGAAATAAAAATTTCGAGGCGCTGCAAAACTGCAGCGCCTTTTTTATTCAGCTCTTGCGCGACATTAAATAGTCGAGCGATAATTTGCCAGCACCCTTGAGCACCAGCACAAGCAAGACGACAATCCACATCAGCCGCTGATCAAAAATGATCGCGTCCTGAAAACGGTCAAACATCGCCCCGATGAATTTAGGTTCCAGGCCAAGATAATTTATGTCCACATAAGACTGAACCGCAATGAATATGATCATGCCAAGGGCGGCAATTCTGGTAAAAAGACCAAGCAAAATCATCACCGGCAACAAGATTTCCGCCCATGTTCCGGCAATAACAATCAGGTGCCAGGGGAAAAACGGGATGCCCAAAGGGTCATAACCCGCAGCATCCAGCATTGGTGGTAAAATTGCACCAAATGCTCCAACGCTTGGCGAAAGAAAACCCGTAATACCGTCTCCCAGTTTCAGCCAACCGGCATTGAGGTAATAAAGGCCAAGCACGCTGAAAAATGCAAACCGGGCGGCAAACCCCAATAGCCAACTGTCACCTGCCCGCTCAAGGTCGCCAAAAAACCCGCTATGC